>NZ_DASVFL010000263.1:0-33828 GCF_036380075.1 Lentzea sp.
TCAAGCGGGCACGCTTTTCGCCCGCTTGACACCCCTCTTCGCGTGTGGCCAGCTTCTGGTGCGGCTTGTGACGGGACCCCACCGCCAACGCAAGCACCTACGCAACCGCCGGCCGCCCAACGCAACAGGCGTGCCATCAACCCGCCAGCGGCGCGGAGCCCCCGATCAGATTGCCGGGAGTCTGGGGGCAGCGCCCCCAGGGGGAAGCACGCAACGCACGGTCGCCGCCCGCAAGGCGACCACCCGCAGAAACAAACAGGGGACGCATGCTGACGCAGGCGTCCCCCCGAAAGAAGACCCCCTCGCAACACAACGTACTCAGGGGGTCCGACAAGATTCACTTGCGAGGCTTCGGCTTCCAAACGACAAGCGCGGTCTCCTGCCGAATCGGCACCAGATCCCGCCGATAAGAAGCATGAACAGCAGCCGCAGCCGAGTCGACGGAAGCCAACGCCTGAGCCAACTCGGCCTGCAGCTCGACGACCCGCGACCGCAGAGCATCGACCTGGTTCTCCAGGTCGATGATCCGCTTGATCCCCGCCAGGTTCACGCCCTCGTCCTGCGACAACCGCTGGACCTCGCGCAACAGCACGATGTCCCGCATCGAGTACCGCCGCCCACCGCCGGACGTGCGACCGGGAGAAACCAGTCCCATCCGGTCGTAGGACCGAAGGGTCTGCGCGTGGAGCCCGGACAGCTGGGCGGCCACCGAGATCACGAAGAACGGCGTGTCCTCATCGGTCCCAGGGGGGAACGGAAAACCCACCGGACTCACCGCCCTTCAAGCAGCGCGTTCAGGTCACCGCGCGGATCGTGGTCAGCCGTCACGTCGGCGTACGCCTCGAGGGCCTTGCGGGCCTCGGACGAGAGGTTGTTCGGCACCGCCACCTCCAGCGTGATCAGCAGGTCGCCGGCGGTCCCGTCCCGCTTGACGACACCCTTGCCCCTGGCCCGCATCTTCTGCCCGGAGCTGGTGCCGGCCGGCACCTTCAGGGTGACCTTGCTGTCAAGGGTCGGCACCGTCAGCGTCGTGCCGAGCGCGAGCTCGGAGAACGTCACCGGCACCTTCAGCGTGAGGTCGTTGCCCTCGCGGCCGAACATGCTGTGCGGGTTGACGTGCACGCGCACCAGCAGGTCGCCGTTCGGGCCGCCGTTGCGGCCGGGTTCGCCCTGGCCCGCGAGGCGGATCCGCTGGCCGTCGACGACGCCCGACGGGATCCGCACGGTCAGGGTCCTGGTCCGGGTGCTCGTCCCGTCGCCACCGCACTCGGGGCACGGGTCGTCGATGATCCGGCCCGTGCCGCGGCAGTCGCGGCACGGCTCGCTGAACGCGAACGACCCCTGCGAGCGGGTGACCAGGCCGGAGCCCGAACACGTCGCGCAGGTGTGCGGCGTGGTGCCCGGCTTGGCGCCGGAGCCGCCGCACGTCGAGCAGGCGGCGGGGGACGACAGCCGCAACGGGACCGTCGCTCCCTTGACCGCCTCGGTGAAGTCGATGCGGATGTCCGTCTCGACGTCCTCGCCACGACGGCGCGCCGTAGCGCCGGCCGCTCCGCCGCCGCGGCGGTTGAAGAGGCCGCCGAGCAGGTCGCCGAGGCCTCCGCCGCCGGTGCCCTGCGCGGCGCGGCCGAACAGGTCGTTGACGTCGAAGCCGCCGGAACCGAAGCCGCCGGAGCCCGGGAAGCCACCGCCGCCCGCGAACAGGCGGCGGGCCTCGTCGTACTGCTTGCGCTTGGCCGGGTCCGACAGCACGCCGTAGGCCTCGGAGACCGCCTTGAAGCGGGCCTCGGCCTTGGCGTCACCGGGGTTCGCGTCGGGGTGCAGCTCGCGGGCGAGCTTGCGGTACGACTTCTTGATCTCGTCCGCCGACGCGTCGGAGGAGACGCCGAGCTCGCGGTAGAAGTCCTTTTCGATCCAGTCCCTAGCACTCACCGGACGTCTCCTCCTCCCTAACCTTCTTCAGTCGGCGCGGCACTTGCTGCCGGCTCGTGGTCCGTCACCGCGACGAGCGCGGGGCGGACGAGCTTGTCGCCGAACGTGTAGCCGCGGCGCAGGACGGCCGTGACCGTCGGTCCGTCGACGTCCGGGGACGTGCTGTGCTGCACGGCCTCGTGCACCGACGGGTCGAACGCCTCGCCCTCGTGCGCGAACGGCTCCAGGCCGGTCTTCTGCAACGTGGACACGAGCTTGTCCGCCACGGCCTTGAACGCGCCGGTCAGGTCGCCGTGTGCGGCGGCCCGCTCGACGTCGTCCAGCACCGAGAGCAGCTCGCCCGCCACGGACGCCTTCGCGTTGTTGATCACCGCTTCGCGGTCGCGTTCCACCCGCTTGCGGTAGTTCGCGTACTCGGCGGTGAGCCGCTGCAGGTCGGCGGTGCGCTCGTCGAGCTGGACCTTCAGCTCGGCGGCCGCATCGTCCACGACCTCGGCGACCAGGGGCTCTTCGGAAACCGGAGCAGCACCTTCCTCCGGCGCCGCGTGGGCCGGCGCCCGGACCTCCCCCGTCTCGGGGTCGATCCGGTGCCGGTCGTCCGCGACGACCTGAGGCTGCTCCTCGTCAGGGGCGGCGTGCCTCGGCTCGGTCACTTCTTCTCGTCCTCGTCCACGATCTCGGCGTCGACGACGTCGTCCTGGCCGGCCTTGGCACCGGCGCCCGCACCGGCGGCACCCGGAGCGTCGGCACCGGGGGCCTCGGCACCGGCGGCACCCGGCGCGTTGGCGTAGATCGCCTGGCCGATGGCCTGGGACTCGGTCGCGAGCTTCTCCACCGCGGCCTTGATGGCGGCGATGTCGGTGCCCTTGAGCGCCTCGGTCGCCTCGGCGATCGCGGCGTTGACCTTCTCCTTGATCTCAGCCGGGAGCTTGTCGTCGTTCTCCTTGACGACCTTCTCCGTCTGGTAGACCAGGGTCTCGGCCTGGTTGCGGACCTCGGCCTCCTCGCGGCGGCGCTTGTCCTCCTCCGCGTGGGCCTCGGCGTCCTTGACCATGCGGTCGATGTCGTCCTTCGGCAGCGCGGAGCCACCGGTGATCGTCATCGACTGCTCCTTGCCGGTGCCCAGGTCCTTCGCCGACACGTGGACGATGCCGTTCGCGTCGATGTCGAAGGTGACCTCGATCTGCGGCACGCCACGCGGGGCGGGCGGCAGGCCGGTCAGCTCGAACATGCCGAGCTTCTTGTTGTGCGCCGCGATCTCGCGCTCGCCCTGGAAGACCTGGATCTGCACGGACGGCTGGTTGTCGTCCGCCGTCGTGAAGGTCTCGGAGCGCTTCGTCGGGATCGTGGTGTTGCGCTCGATCAGCTTGGTCATGATGCCGCCCTTGGTCTCGATGCCGAGGGACAGCGGGGTGACGTCGAGCAGCAGGACGTCCTTGACCTCGCCCTTGAGGACACCGGCCTGCAGAGCCGCGCCGACGGCGACGACCTCGTCCGGGTTCACGCCCTTGTTGGGCTCGCGGCCGCCGGTCAGCTCCTTGACGAGCTCCGCGACGGCGGGCATGCGGGTCGAGCCACCGACGAGCACGACGTGGTCGATGTCGCCGACGGAGATGTTGGCGTCCTTGATCACGTTGTTGAACGGCGCGCGGGTGCGCTCAAGCAGGTCGTTCGTGATCCGCTGGAACTCGGCGCGGGACAGCGTCTCGTCGAGGAACAGCGGGTTCTTGTCCGAGTCGACGGTGATGTACGGCAGGTTGATCGAGGCGTTGCTGGAGCTCGACAGCTCGATCTTGGCCTTCTCGGCGGCCTCGCGGATCCGCTGCAGGGCCATCTTGTCCTTGGTCAGGTCGATGCCGTTGGCCTGCTTGAAGCGGTCGACCAGCCAGTCGACGATGCGCTGGTCCCAGTCGTCGCCACCGAGGTGGTTGTCACCGGAGGTCGCGCGGACCTCGACCACACCGTCGCCGAGCTCGAGCAGCGAGACGTCGAACGTGCCGCCACCGAGGTCGAAGACCAGGATGGTCTGCTCCTTCTCGCCCTTGTCGAGGCCGTACGCCAGAGCGGCGGAGGTCGGCTCGTTGACGATGCGGAGCACGTTGAGACCCGCGATCTGGCCGGCCTCCTTGGTGGCCTGGCGCTGCGCGTCCTCGAAGTAGGCCGGGACGGTGATGACGGCGTCGGTGATCTCCTCACCCAGGTACGCCTCGGCGTCGCGCTTGAGCTTCATCAGCACGCGCGCGCTGATCTCCTGCGAGGTGTACTGCTTGCCGTCGATCTCGTCGGTCTTCCAGTTGGTGCCGACGTGGCGCTTGACCGAACGGATGGTGCGGTCGACGTTGGTGACGGCCTGGTTCTTCGCGGGCTGACCCACGAGGACCTCGCCGTTCTTCGCGAACGCGACGATGGACGGGGTCGTCCTCGAGCCCTCCGAGTTGGCGATGACCGTCGGCTCACCGCCCTCGAGAACGGCGACGACGGAGTTGGTCGTCCCCAAGTCGATGCCGACTGCACGCGCCATTGGAGTTCCTTCCGCTAGTACTTGTTGAGCGTTGCTGGCTCAAGTTTGCCACCTGCTCAACCTTGAGCCTACCCGACTCAAGCTTTCTGACTGTGCCAACGGCCGGGAAGCTCGCGTTGTTCCCTCAGAACGCCACGAGGGCCACCCCTTGTGGAGTGGCCCTCGACACAGTCCCCCTCGGACGTGCCTCAGATGGCGAACACCCGGACCTCGCCGGAGCCGGTGGAGAGGTTGAGTTCGAGCGAGGCGTTCGGGTCGGTGGCGACGTGGATGTCGCGGTCACCGCTGCCCGAGTTCCCGGTGATCTTGTAGGGACCTCCTGGCACCCGCACGTTGACGTCGCCGGAGCCGCTGTTGGCCCGGATGGACCTCGGCTCCGCCATGGTCAGCTCGACCCGGCCGGAGCCGCAGTCGGCGATCACGTCGCCGCTCAGGAAGGACCCGTCGATGTCGCCCGACCTGGCGACGGCGAGCAGCTTGCCCTTCACCGTGTTCAGCTCGATGCGACCGGAACCGAGGTCGGCGGTCACGGCGCCACCGACCCTGGTGGCCCGGAAGTCGCCGGACCCGGCGTCGACCTTGACGTCCCCCGCGATGTCGAGCGTGGTGATGTCGCCGGAGCCCGTCGAGTACTCGACGGAGGCGACCCCCTCGACGACCGCGTTGCCCGATCCCACGTCACCGACCACGGTGACGTCGGCCGAGGGCACGAGCACGTCGTAGTTGGCCTCGCAGTTGTCGCCGCACGTGTCCAGCACCAGCGCGGTGCCCTCGACGTGGTGCGTGGGCCCGTTCGGCTTGTTGTTCTTGTTGTGCTGCACCCTGCGGTGGACCTTGGTCTCGGTCAGGCCCTGCTGGTACCTGATCGTCACGTCCCCCGACCCGTTGCGCGCACGCACGGACGTGATCTTCTCCGCGACCACGTGGTCGTCGGCGAACTCGTACTCCACGATGCGGATGCCACAGCCCGTCAGCGCCGTGAGCACCGTCCCCGCCACCAACGCCACCAGCGCTGTCCTCATCATGGACACAAAAGTAGAGGCGGCCCTGCTCACGGACACGGCAGTGCACCCCCGAAGCAGGGGTGGGGTTCTCCCTACCTAGCGCTAAACGAGGTCCTCGAGCATCGCGCGCAACGCGGGAGCCGTGCGCGCAGGGTCGTTCAGGAACCGCGTCGACGCCAGCACGTGCGCGGGCGCGATGCGCTCCCACAGCAGGCCCTCGACAGGTACCTCGACGATGTGCAGCTCCACGCTCTGCGCCCACCGGCCGATGCGCGACTCGATGCCGCGCAGCACGTCGCCGATCGGCAGCGCGGCCGGGCTCTGCACCCGGTGCAGCTGCTCGATGCCCGGCTTCAGCGCCACGACGGCGGCGTGGGAGGCGGGGCGGGTCAGTAACGCGGCGGCGTCCTCCGGCAGCGCGGGCTCGGCGCCGCGGGTGCACGCGTCCAGCGCGTCGGCCCACCAGCCCGGCCACTCGGCGGTCACGGCGGCGCGGTCGACACCCGCGGGCACCTGCACCGGCAACGACGGCTCCAGGCCGGGCACGTGCGGCTCGACGTCGACGGACAGCGCCAGCGAGTCGCGCACGTAGAGCGCGGCGAGGAGCCCGAGGCTCACCCCGTGGCTGATGCCGGACACCTCTCGCGCGAACTTCATGGCCTCATTCTTCCCGCGGGACGGCCGTGAAATCGTCGCGGCCGCGGATCAAGAAGGACACGATTGGCTCCAGCTCGTCCTCGTTCGGAGCAACGTCGGCGATCAGGCCCTGGATCAGCAGCCCGTCGATCGCGGCGAGGAACGCCCGGAACGCCACGGGATCCGCCGGCCGCACCGCCTCCACCGCCAGGTCGAGCCACCGGCGCGCGGCGGCCTTCAGCTCGGGACGCCTGCCCGCCAGCAGGTACAGCTCGTACTCGGCGAGCGTGCGGCCGCGGTTCTCGTCGACCGCGTTCGCGATGACCTTCGCGATCTCGCGCGCACTGCCGCCGCTCGCGACGATCTGCAGCATGTCGTCGCACAGCACCTCGGCCGACCACAGCAGCGTGGCGATCAACAGGTCGTCGAGCGTCGCGTAGTAGTAGGTCGGTGCCGTCGTCGGCACGCCAGCCTCACGCGCCACGCTGCGGTGCGTCACCCCGGCGATGCCGTCGCGTTCGATCACGCGGAGCGTGGCCTCGATGATCGCCCTGCGCTTCTTCTCGCCCCGCGCCTTGCGGCCGTCGACCTTGCGGCCGTCGACCTGCCGGGGCTCCACTACCGCGGTCAGTGCGTCCTCCCGAGCTCGAGCGTCACCACGCCCCCGATGATCAGGACCAGGCCGACGACCATCGTGGGGTTGAGGGTCTCGCCGAGGAACCGCCAGCCGATGACCGCCACGGAAGCAACGCCGATGGCCGACCACACGGCGTACGCGACGCCCACGGGCATACCCAACTTCAACGCGCGCGAAAGTGCCGTGAAGGCGATGGCGTAGCCGACGACGACCACGACCGACGGCCACATCTTGGTGAATCCCTCGGAAAGCTTCAACGACACCGTAGCGGCGATCTCCGCCACGATCGCCGCGCCCAGGTACACGTACAACACGGCGACCTCCACAGTTTCACCCCAACTACCTGAACGATTGTTCCATAAGTTTTCGATCACCATCCGGATACTTGACCGGTACGTGAGGAGACACCGGCCACGTCCAAGTGGTTACTCAGGAGTAACCTGGCCTAGACTCCCGCCATGACCCTCCAGCTGGTTCTCGGACTCGTCGCCGTAGCGGTGAGCGTCGTCGCCTGGGGCGTGTTCGTCACCGGCGTCTGGAAGATGATCAAGATCATCCGGCTCGGCCAGCCGGACGGCACCCGCTTCGGGCCGTTCTGGCCGCGCCTGAAGACGATGGTCGTCGAGTTCGTCGCGCACACCAGGATGGCCAAGTTCCGTTCGGTCGCCCCGTGGCACTGGATGGTGATGTGGGGCTTCCTCATCGGCTCCGCGGTGCTGTTCGAGGCCTACGGCGAGGTGTTCGACCCGCACTTCCACTGGCCGGTCATCGGCACGTGGTCCGTCTGGCTGCTGCTGGTCGAGCTGCTGGGCCTCGGCACCGTCGTCGGCGGTGTGGCGCTCGCGATCATCCGCCAGCTCAACCACCCGCGCAGGGCCGACCGGATCTCCCGCTTCGCCGGGTCGAGCTTCCGGTCCGCCTACTTCGTCGAGGCGGTCGTGGTCATCGAGGGCATCGGCATCCTCATGGTCAAGGCGTTCAAGCAGTCGAGCGGGCTGGAGTCCGCGCCGCTGTGGACGTCGTTCGTGACGCAGCCGCTGTCGCAGATCCTGCCCTCCGCGCCCATCTGGGTGTCGGTGATGGCGCTGGTCAAGCTGCTGAGCGGCATGATCTGGCTGGTCGTGGTCGGCCGGAACCTCACGATGGGCGTCGCCTGGCACCGGTTCTCGGCGTTCTTCAACATCTACTTCAAGCGCGAGGACGACGGCGGCGTCGCCCTCGGCGCGCTCAAGCCGATGATGTCCGGCGGTCAGGTCCTCGACCTGGAGGAGGCCGACCCGGACAAGGACGTGTTCGGCGTCGGCAAGGTCGAGGACTTCAGCTGGAAGGGCTGGCTCGACTTCTCCACGTGCACCGAGTGCGGACGCTGCCAGTCGCAGTGCCCCGCCTGGAACACCGGCAAGCCGTTGTCCCCCAAGATGGTCATCACGCAGCTGCGCGACCACGCGTTCGCCAAGGCGCCGTACCTGCTCGCCGGCGGCTCGCGCGACATGGCCGGTGACGAGGTCGGTCTCGTCGAGGACAAGTACGAGGACTACAAGAAGCGCCTCGAGTCGATCGACGTGCTGGCGATGGCCGAGTCCGAGCGGCCGCTGGTCGGCGGCCCCGACGAGCTGGGCGTCATCGACCCCGAGGTGCTGTGGTCGTGCACGACCTGCGGCGCGTGCGTCGAGCAGTGCCCGGTCGACATCGAGCACGTCGACCACATCGTCGACATGCGCCGCTACCAGGTGCTGATCGAGTCGAACTTCCCGACCGAGCTCGGCGGCATGTTCAAGAAGCTCGAGACCAAGGGCAACCCGTGGGGCCAGAACGCCAAGGACCGCTTGGCGTGGACCGAGGGCCTCGAGTTCGAGGTGCCGGTGTTCGACGGCGACCTGGGCGACGCGGAGTACCTGTTCTGGGTCGGCTGCGCCGGTGCGTTCGAGGACCGCGCGAAGAAGACGACGCGTGCCGTGGCCGAGCTGCTGCACACCGCGGACGTGAAGTACACGGTGCTCGGCCCGGAGGAGACCTGCACCGGTGACCCGGCCCGCCGCGCCGGCAACGAGTTCCTGTTCCAGATGCTCGCGCAGCAGAACGTCGAGGTCCTCAACTCGGTGTTCGAGGACCGGCCCGCCGGTCAGCGCAAGATCGTCGTGACGTGTGCGCACTGCTTCAACACGCTGGCCAACGAGTACCCGTCGGTCGGCGGCACGTACGAGGTCGTGCACCACACGCAGCTGCTGAACAAGCTGGTGCGCGAACGCCGCCTGGTGCCGGTCGCTCCGGTCACCGAGGACGTCACGTACCACGACCCGTGCTACCTGGGCCGCCACAACAAGGTCTACGAGGCACCGCGCGAGCTCATCGGCGCGTCGGGCGCGAAGCTGCGCGAGATGCCGCGCCACGAAGAACGCTCGATGTGTTGCGGCGCGGGCGGTGCGCGCATGTGGATGGAAGAGCGGATCGGCAAGCGCATCAACCTCGACCGCGTGGACGAGGCCCTGGGCACCGCGCCGTCGAAGATCGCGACCGGTTGCCCGTTCTGCCGCGTGATGCTCACCGACGGCGTCACGGCGCGGCAGTCCGACGGCCAGGCGGGTGCGCACGTCGAGGTCGTGGACGTCGCGCAGATGCTGCTGGAGTCGGTGCGGCGCGGCACGGAGAAGAAGGACACGCCGACCGACGAGGTCCCGACCGGCACGCCGCTGCCGGACGAGGACAAGGCGAAGGCCTGACCTGACAGCGAAAAGGCCCTCGGTCCACATCGGACCGAGGGCCTTTTCGCGTTCTGTCAGTCGTTGTCGGTGATCTTGTCGTAGACCACGTTCAACACCCAGCCGGTCAGGGCGACGATGATCGCGCCCCAGAAGGCGGGCCAGAAGCCGTCGACGCGGAACGGCAGGTCGAGCTGCTCGGCGATCCACCCGGTGAACATGAACAGCAGCGCGTTCACCACGAGCCCGATCAGGCCCAGCGTGACCAGGTAGAACAGGCAGCCGAAGAACTTCACGAGCGGCTTCACGACCGCGTTCACCAGACCGAAGATCACCGCCACGCCGATCAGCGTGAGGATCCTCGAGCCGGTGGTGCCCTCACCCAGGTCGATGCCGGGGAGGGCGGTCGACACCCAGACCGCCACGGCAGTCAGCAGCACATGCACCAAGATGCCCATGCCGCGCAGACTAGCCGTGGCGGGTCCTTTGTGGTCGGAACCGGCGGCGCGCACCGGTCATTCGGACAGCGGGTAGCCACCCATCTCGCACCCCTCCCTCTCGTGCCATTTAGCACGATATCGGATAGTACGAGATCGTAGCAATCACTCCTTGCCGTCGAGCGCGAGCCGCGTGCGCCGGTGAGCGGGCCCGAGCTCACCCGACAGCACCTCCATGACCTGCCGCAACAGGTCGCGCAGGTGCTCCAGGTCGGCGCCCGGCAACGCGGTGAAGAGGTCGCGCTCCCGTTCCGCCTGACCGGCCACGATCCGCAGGAAGACCTCGCGCCCGGCGTCGGTGAGCGTCGCGGGCAACGACCGGCGGTCGCTCGGGTCGAGCTCGCGGACCACGAGTCCGGCCTTCTCCAACCGGTCGAGGCGGCTCGTGATCGTCGTGGCGGGGCTCAGCGTGCCGTTGGCGAGCTGCTTGGGCGTGAGGCGGTGCGGCGGCCCGATCCAGAACAGGCGCGCGAGGATCTCGTAGTCGGCGCGGTTGAGGCCGTGGGGCGCGGCGATCTCCGTGGCGAGGAAGTCGAGGTACTTGCTGATCTGGTGCACCCGGTCGACCACGCCCTCGACCACCGGATCGATCGCCGGAACCATGGCCCTCCACGACTCGACCTCGGCATCGGTGTCGTCCGCACCACGCTTGCCCATCACACGATGGTAGTTGCGCCGGAACGCAGAACGGCCCGCGTCTCTCCCGGACGCGGGCCGTTCCGTCTTACCCCCTGGTGATCAGCGTCCCCCCGGAGCGGATCCCAGCCTTAAGACACCCCAGGGGCCGTCGATGTTGCCCCGACCCGTGAATGTCACTCGAATGCAGTAACGATCAGACCTTCTGCCGGCGGCGGGCACCGAAGACCGCCAGTCCGCCGAGCACCAGCGCGCCCAGACCGATCGCGCCCGCGGCGACGGGGTCGGCACCGGTGTTGGCCAGCGCCACCGTCTGCACGGCCTCCGGCGACGCGGCGACCGGGGCGCCACCCTTCGGCTGGCCGGGCAGGAGGTTGATCCGACGGGTCAGCACGTCGTTGGACGGGTCGGTGTCCGCGTAGAGGCTCCGCGTCTGCCACTTGACCTCGCCGCCCTTGAACCCCTCTTCCACGACGACCTTGGCGCCGAGGAACTCGATCATGCCCGGCTGCTCCAGACGGCCGTACGCCACGTGCACCTGCTGACCGACGACCACGGCGTCCACGCTCAGACCGCCGACCGGCTCCAGGATGCGCAGCCCCTCCGGCACCGTGAGGGTCCCGCCGAGCCTCTCCGGCCCGTTGCCGTTGGCCGCGACCGAGCCGTAGACGTCGAAGACGTCGCCCACCCGGAAGTCGTTCTGCCCGGAGGCCACCTGGCCGTTGTAGTCGATGAGCACCTGGTAGGCCTTCAGGTCCGCGCGCAACGTCATGTAACCGGCGTCGATGCCCTTGACCTGCTCGCCCTTGGCGACCGCGACCGGCCGCGAGACCCCGGTGACCCAGTCGAACTTCGAGTCGCCGCCACCCCTGACCAGCACCAGCGGGTCGTTCTGCCGCGTGGCGGAGACCAGCCGGTACTCGCCGGCCGCGAGACCGTCGAAGCAGTAGACGCCGTCCGCTCCGGTCTCGACCTGGCGGTTCGTCCCCTCCAGCCCCACGAGCCGACCGGCCAGCGGACCCTCACCGGCCTGGCGCCTGCCGTCGGAGTCGGCGTCGTTCCAGGCGACGCCGCAGATCGAGCCGCCGCGCAGGCCGAACGACACCGAGTACCCGTTGTCGTCGGCGACGTCGACCTTCACCGAGGTGGGGCTGGTGCCGCCGAGCTTCGGGTCGACGTAGCTCACCTCGTAGGCGCCGGCCTCCACGTACTTCACGGTCCAGATGCCGGAGGCGTCGGTCGGGTACCTGCCGGACTTGCCGTCCGCTCCCGTCACGACGACGTCGACGTCCCTGATGCCCGGCTCGTTCTCCTGCGGCACCCCGTCGCCGTTGAGGTCGTTGAACACGCGCCCGCCGATGGAGCTCGTGGGGCGGTTCTCGTCCTGCGCGAACGCGGTGCCGGAAAGCGCGAGCGGCACGGCGACCAGCGAGGTGGCGACGGTGACGGCGGCAGCGCGAATCAGCTTGCTCATTTTTCTTCCCCCCAGGGAATGCGCGCAGCACAAACAGGGCCGCACATTTTTCGGTGGATTTACCAGCTGCTCCAGCAGCCGGTCGCTATAGAGTCGTTCAGGGGACACGTCCGGTTGCCACCCGAGACACAACCGTGATTTTCGCCGGTCAACGGCTCGCGCCTGACCGGTGGGGCCGCGGTGCGCGGCCTAGAGTGATCGCCATGAGCGAGAAGCAGTCGGGATCCGGCGAAAGCACCCTCACAGTCGTCCTCGCACTGCTGGTCAACCTGGCCATTGCGATCACGAAGGCAATTGCGGGCGTTTTGACCGGTTCGGCGGCAATCCTCTCCGAAGCCGCGCACTCGGTCGCCGACACGTTCACCGAAGCGCTCCTGCTGACGGCCCTGCGCCGCTCCGACCGCCCGGCCGATCGCCGCCACCCGTTCGGCTACGGCAAGGAGCGCTACTTCTGGTCGCTGCTGGCGGCCGTCTCGATCTTCGCCTCCGGCGCGATGTTCGCGTTCTACGAGGGCTTCCGCACGGTCTTCGGCGAACCGGAGGAGCAGACCCGGCCGCTGGTCGGCTACATCGTCCTCGGCCTGGCCTTCGTGCTGGAGTCGGTGTCGTGGACGCAGGCGTTCCGCCAGGTGCGCTCGGAGTCCGCCGAGCACGGCCGCGGGTTCTGGGACTTCCTGCGCGTGTCCGACGACCCGACCGTCAAGACGGTGTTCCTGGAGGACTCCGCGGCCCTGATCGGCCTGGTCCTCGCCTTCGCGGGCCTGGGCCTGCACCAGCTCACCGGCTCGTCGCTGTGGGACGGCCTGGCGTCACTGGCCATCGGCGCCCTGCTGGCGATGGTCGCGTACGTCCTCGCGCGCACCAACCGCGGCCTGCTGATCGGCCGCCAGGCAGACCCCGTGCTGGTGAAGGCGATCTGGAAGCGCCTCGGCGAGGAACAGGAGGTCGACGCCGTCGTGGACGTGCTGACGATGCTGATCGGCACCGACCGCGTGCTCCTGTGCGCACGACTCGACTTCGACGACGCCCTGACGGCCGCCGAGCTCGAACACGCCTGCGTCCGCATCTCCGCGGGGCTGCACGAGGAGTTCAAGGACCTGGACGAGATCTTCCTGGAGCCCGTCCCGCGCACCGACCCGGAGCTGCGCCGCCGCGTGCTGGAGCGCTACGGGTTCTGAGCGTTCGGCGGCTCAGCTGCTCAGCGGCGGGTGTCGGTGCGGTGGAAGTTGAGGTAGGCCCGGCTGGGCGTGGGCCCGCGCTGCCCCTGGTACCGGCTGCCGGCCTGCGTGGAGCCGTACGGGTGCTCGGCGGGGCTCGACAGCTTGAACAGGCAGAGCTGCCCGATCTTCATGCCGGGGTGCAACGTGATCGGCAGGTTCGCGACGTTGGACAGCTCCAACGTGATGTGCCCGGAGAACCCGGGGTCGATGAACCCGGCCGTGGAGTGCGTCAGCAGGCCGAGCCGCCCGAGGCTGGACTTGCCCTCCAGCCGCCCGGCCAGGTCGTCCGGCAACGTCACCATCTCGTAGGTGGAGCCGAGCACGAACTCGCCGGGGTGCAACACGAACGGCTCGCCCTCGGGCGCCTCGACCATGCTGGTGAGGTCGTCCTGCTGCTGCGCGGGGTCGATGTGCGTGTAGCGCGTGTTGTTGAAGACCCGGAAGAACCGGTCCAGCCGCACGTCGATGCTGCTCGGTTGGAGCATCTCGACGTCGAAGGGGTCGAGGACGAGCCGGCCCGACTCGACCTCTTTGCGCAGATCCTGGTCACTCAGCAGCACCCGGACAGGCTAACCGAAGTCGCGGAGTCGGTGGACGGGCGCGGTGCCCGGCTGTGTATGATCGGCTTCGAGCTTGCTCGTGCGGGTGTAGTTCATTGGTAGAACGACAGCTTCCCAAGCTGTAGAGGCGGGTTCGATTCCCGTCACCCGCTCCACTCGAAGGCCCTCCTCGCGGGGGCCTTCGTCGTTTCAGTCGACCGGCAGGCCCCACGGCCGGCGGTCCAGCTCCACCCAGCCCCCGCCCTGAGCGAGCGCCGCCCGCACCCCGGCCACGTGGTCGGCGAACGAGGCCAGGTCGCCGTGCAGCAGTTCGGCGCGTTCCACGTCCAGCGGGTGCGTGTCGTCGTGCCACAGGTCGACCGGGAACGAGGCGACGAAAGCCATCGACTGCAGCAGTTGCAGCAGGGCCACGGACGGGGCCGGGGTCTCGGCCAGGTAGTCGGCGCGGATCGACTCGCAGGTTGCCAGCAGTGCTCGCACCTGGCGGATGGCGTCGGCCGGGGTGCCGTCCCACGACGGGTCCGGCCACACGCGGTCGCTCAGCTCCAGCCAGAGCCGCCAGCCCGTGGCGAGCTCGGCATCGTCTGCGGGACACCACTTACCCATGCATCCACTGTGCATGCGCTGGGACGAAGAGTCTCGTGACGATGACGCACGCCACGACAACCATCGGGTGACATGTGCGTCTTGTAGCGCATGACGCGTACGAGGCAATGGTTCGCCGCGCTGCTGAGTGTCGCTATCGGGCTCGCGCTGGGCGTGGTTCTGACGTTGCTCGCTGTGCCTGCGCTTCGGTACGAGGTCACCGAGAGCGCCAACCTGCTCACGCGGGTGCTGGCCTACGGGTTCCTGCTCGTGCCCGTTGCCGTGGTGACGGTGTTGAGGAGTCCCATGCCCGTCACGCACACGACCGGGCTCGTGGCGGGTGCGACGGTGGTGCTGGCGACCAGCGCGCAGAGCTACACCGGTACGCCGATGCCCTACGTGTGGCTCGCGGCGGCGACCCTGTTCGGGTGCGCCGCCGCGAGGATCATGCGGAACGAGCGGGTTACGCCTTCACCTTCTCCGGCTCTGGCTCATCGGAGTTGAGCGAGTCGAGCAGGACGTCGCGCTCGGTCGAGGGCTCCTTCCTCAGGAAGCCGATGGCCAGGTACAGCACCAGCGACAGCATCAGCGGCCACGACACGAGCACGCCCTTGGTGACCCAGGCCGCCTTGTTCATCTGCTCGACGTAGAGGAACGCCCACATGCCGAGGCCGCCGACGACCGAGGCGATGGCCGCGGTGGAGCCGATCTTGCGGAACCACGGCAGCAGGCCGAGCATCAGCGGGATGGCGATCGGGCCCATCGTGGCGGCGACCAGGTCGACCACGACCTTCAGCACGAAGCCCTGGCCTCCCGAGGCGATGGCGATGATCATGCTGATGCCGATGAACGCGAACGTCGTCACGCGGGCCAGCAGGAGCTGGTTGTCCGCCGAGAACGACTTCACCTTCTTCCAGATGTGCGGCAGCATGTCGCGGTTGATCACGGCCGCGATCACGTTGGCGTCGGACGACACCATGGCCATCGTGTGCGAGAAGAAGCCCGCCAGGACCAGGCCGATCATGCCGGCGGGGAGCATCTCCTTGCCCATCTCGATGTAGGCGTTCTCCGCCTGCGCGCCTTCGAGGCCCGGCACGATCAGCGGCGCCGCCCACATCGGGAAGAACAGCACGAGCGGCCACACGAGCCACAGCGCGGACGACAGCAGGGCGGAGCGCTTGGCCGCGAAACCGGACGGCGCGGCCATGTAGCGCTGCGCCAGGTTCCACATGCCGCCGTTGTACTCGAGCGTCTTGATGAGGAAGAGCGCCATCAGGAACGTCGAGGTGTACGGGCCGGCGAGCGGGTCGCTGTGGCTGTCCGGCAGCTTGTCCCAGATCGTCGCGGGGAAGCCCCAGCCGAGGCGGCCGGCGACGGCGAAGAACATCGCGAAGCCGGCTGCCGCCTGGATGACGAACTGGCCGAAGTCGGTGAGCGCGTCGGCCCAGAGGCCGCCGAGCACCGAGTAGACCATCGTGACCAGGCCGATGATGATGATCCCCCAGGTGATGGGGACGCCCGCGAAGCCGCGCAGCAGGATCGAGACGGCCGCCCACTTCGCGGCGATGTCGACGACCTTGAGCAGCGCGCCCGCGTAGGCCATGACCTGCTGGGTGGGCAGGTTGTAGCGCTTGGCCAGGTACTCGAGCGGTGACTTGACGTCGTGCTTGGAGCGCAACCGGTTCCACCGCGGCGCGAACAGGAACGCGCCGATTCCGACACCGATGCCGATGGTCAGCGACCACCACACGTAGACCGTCAGGCCGAGCCGGTAGGCCTCGGACGCGAACGCGACGAACATGACCGCGCTGTAGCCCGACATGTGGTGGGAGATGCCGGACAACCACCAGGGCATCTTGCCGCCGGCGGTGAAGAAGTCGGCGATGTTCTGGACCCGCCCGCGTGACCAGAGTCCGATCGCGACCATCACGAAGAAGTAGCCGACGACGACTACCCAGTCGAGGGTGCCCATGTGACCTCCTGCGGCGTGTGCACACACGTGTGCCCGCGAGAGCACCAGGCCTGGGGCGGCGGAACCTGGCACATCCGCACGGGATATGTGACGTAGGTCTTACGAGACTGTTGCGGCGGGGCGGAAGACCTGCGCTCACCTTGAATCACATTCGTGACCCTTGTTCATCCACATGAACTGCCTATTCCGCGTCACGCGTCCGAGGGAACGACGTCACTCGTCTGGAAGCACGAACGGAGGTGCTGATGCTCCCGCCAGGCCGGCCTGCTCCCGGCGTCGCGCTGATCGACCCCGTACCGCTGTACCGCGAAGGCCTGTCCGCTCTGGTCAGGCGCACTCCCGGGCTGCGCTGGCTGGGCTCGACGGGGGACCTGCACTCCGCCGTCCGCCTGCACGCGCGGCTGCGCCCGGACGTCCTGCTCGTCGACTCCGTGCTCGACCCGGCCGGTCACCTCGCCCGGCTGCTCCTCGAACGCGACCCAACACTGCTGGTCATCGGGCTGGTCCGCGACGCGCACGCCCGCGGCAACTACCTGACGACCGCGCTGGACGCGGGCGTGCGCGGCGTCGTCCCGCGCAGCGCCCAGCCGGGCGAGATCGTGCGGGTGATCGCCGAGACCTGCCGTTCACGCGCGTTCGTGCACCCCGACCTGCGGGGCACCGAACGGCCGACGCTGACCCGGCGCGAGTACGAGGTGCTCACGCTCATCGCGGAGGGGCTGGAGAACCAGCAGGTCGCGAAGGAGCTCGTCGTGTCCGTGGAGACCGTGCGGACCCACGTGAAGGGCATCCTGCGCAAGCTCAGCGCCCGCGACCGGACGCACGCGGTGTCGCTGGCCTACCGGTCAGGACTGCTGCTCGGCGGCCCACCCGAGCTCGAGTAAGCCGAAGACCTCGTCGGCCGCCCGCTCGCGGTCGGGGCGGTCGAAGATCACGTCCCTGGCCTCCAGCGCGAACCGGGCCAGCGCCGCGCACCTCACGTCGTCCTCCGGCGCGCCGACCTCCTCGGCGATGGCCCGCGCGAGCGCGTCCTGGTGGCGCGTCCACATCCGGTGGCCGTAGTCGCGCAGGGCCGGGGTCTCCACGACCAGCCGCTGGAAGACCTCGAACTGCGGGTGGTCGGCGTGCCCCCGCGCCGCCTCCACGAAGTGGTCGCGCAGCGCCATCGGGATCGACCGGCCCTCCCGGTGCCGCACGGCCTCGACCAGCGCCGACTCCTGCTCCTCGTCCTCGTCGAAGAGCAGCGCCTCCTTGCTCGGGAAGTGCTTGAACAACGTCGTGACCGACACGTCCGCGGTGTCGGCGATCTCCTTCACGCCGACCTCGTCGAACCCGCGCTCCAGGAACAGCCGCGTCGCCGCGTCGGCGATCGACCGGCGGGTCTGCAGCTTCTTCCGCTCACGGCGGCCGAGCTCGGTCACCACCCGATCGTACCTCATGGGTTGAGCAGATCCAAAAGTGTAGCGATTGCACTTTTCAACTCGATACGCTTTCATGGGTCCATGACCACACCGCACATCGCCATCGCAGGAGCCGGTCTCGGCGGCCTGACCTGCGCCCGCGTCCTCCAGCTGCACGGCTTCACCGACGTCACCGTCTTCGAGCGCGAGAGCTCGTCGGACGCCCGCCAGCAGGGCGGCACCATCGACCTGCACGCCGGCAGCGGCCAGGAGGCGGTCCGCGCCGCCGGCCTCTTCGACGAGTGGCGCGCGCTGGCCCGGTTCGAGGGCCAGGAGCAGCGCAAGGTCGACCACGCCACGGCCGCGCTGGTCGAGCACGAACCGCCGGAGGGCGACTTCCGCCCCGAGATCGACCGCGGTCAGCTGCGCGAGCTGCTGCTCGGCTCGCTGGCTCCCGGGACCGTCGCGTGGGGTCGCGGCATCTCCTCCGCCGCACCGGGTGGCGAGGTCGCGTTCCTGGACGGTTCGACCGGCGCATTCGACCTCGTCATCGGCGCGGACGGCGCCTGGTCACGCGTGCGCGGGGCCGTCTCATCCGCCGTGCCGCACTACACCGGCGTGATGTTCGTCGAGACCCGCCACGACCACGACGAGCGCCTGCTCGACCTCACCGGCCAGGGCACGATGCTCGCCGAGCACGAGGGCCTGATGCTGTGGGCGCAGCGCAACAGCGGCGACCACATCCGCGCGTACGCGTGCCTGCGCGCGGACGAGAGTTGGAGGCCCTCCAACGCCGAGCTGCTCGACCTCTACTCCGGCTGGCACCCCGATCTGAGGGCGTTCCTCGCCGGCGAGCTCGTCCACCGCCCGCTGTACACGCTGCCCACGCCGCACACGTGGGAGCACACGCCCGGCGTCACGCTGCTTGGCGACGCGGCCCACCTGATGCCGCCGCTGGGAGTCGGGGCGAACCTCGCGATGCAGGACGCCGCCGAACTGGCGCTCGCGATCGCCGCGCACGGCGTCCGGGACGGTGTCCCGGCCTACGAATCGGTCATGCTGCCGCGCGCGGCCGAGATGCAGGGGCTCACGAACCCCGGCCTGCTCGACATGGTGCCCGAGCGCCCGGTACGCGTCTGACCGGCTCTCATGCCCGATTCAGGCCGCCTGGAGGACTGTCGGTTTCGCCACCAGTGGGTGGTCGGCCTTGCCGGGGTTACCGTCGGGTAATACTCTGTTGTTACCGGTCAGTAGGCGACGCCCGCCCCGACCCTGAGGAGTGAGCTGACGAGATGGGCCACTACAAGAGCAACGTCCGGGATCTCGAGTTCAACCTGTTCGAGGTCTTCAACGTGCAGGACCACCTCGGCACGGGGCCGTTCGAGCAGTCCGACGAGGACACGGCGCGCAGCGTGCTGGCCGAGGTCAAGAACCTCGCGGAGGGTGTCCTCGGCGACTCCTTCGTCGACGCGGACCGCAACCCACCGGTGTTCGACCCGGCGACGCACTCGGCGACCCTGCCGGAGTCGCTGAAGAAGTCGTACCAGGCCGTGTGGGACGGCGAGTGGTACCGCCTGTTCCTGCCGACCGAGCTGGGCGGCTTCGGCACCCCGCCGTCGGTCACCTGGGCCGCCTCCGAGCTGCTGCTCGGCGCGAACCCGGCGGTCTACATGTACCTGGCGGGTCCGAGCTTCGCGACGGTCGTCTACAACAACGGCACCGAGCGCGACCAGCACTGGGCCAACCTGATGATCGAGCGCGGCTGGGGCGCCACGATGGTGCTCACCGAGCCGGACGCCGGTTCGGACGTCGGCGCCGGTCGCACCAAGGCGATCAAGCAGGACGACGGTTCCTGGCACATCGAGGGCGTGAAGCGCTTCATCACGTCCGCGGACCAGGACCTCACCGAGAACATCATGCACATGGTGCTGGCGCGTCCCGAGGGTGAGGGCGTCGAGTCGAAGCCCGGCACCAAGGGGCTGTCGCTGTTCCTGGTGCCGAAGTTCCACTTCGACCCGCAGACCGGCGACCTGGGCGAGCGCAACGGCGCCTTCGTCACCAACGTCGAGCACAAGATGGGCCTCAAGGCGTCCACCACGTGCGAGCTGACGTTCGGCCAGCACGGCGTGCCCGCCAAAGGCTGGCTGCTCGGCGAGGTGCACGACGGCATCGCGCAGATGTTCGACGTCATCGAGTACGCCCGCATGATGGTCGGCACCAAGGCCATCGCCACGCTGTCGACCGGCTACCTGAACGCGCTGTCCTACGCCAAGGAGCGCGTCCAGTCCGCCGACCTCACGCGCATGACGGACAAGACCGCCCCGCGCGTCACCATCACCAACCACCCGGACGTGCGCCGCAGCCTGATGCTGCAGAAGGCGTACGCCGAGGGCCTGCGCGCCGTGTACCTCTACACCGCGACGCAGCAGGACAAGGTGATGCTGGGCGGCGGCGACGCGGAGCTCGCGGCCAAGGTCAACGACCTGCTGCTGCCGATCGTCAAGGGCGTCGGCTCGGAGCGCGCGTACGAGCAGCTGGCGCAGTCGCTGCAGACGCTGGGCGGCTCGGGCTTCCTGCAGGAGTACCCGATCGAGCAGTACATCCGCGACGCGAAGATCGACTCGTTGTACGAGGGCACCACCGCCATCCAGTCGCTGGACTTCTTCTTCCGCAAGATCATCCGCGACAAGGGCCAGGCGCTCGGCTTCATCAACGGCGAGATCCAGTCCTTCCTCGACAACGAGGGCGGCAACGGCCGGCTGAAGGAGGAGCGCGCGCTGCTCAAGCAGGGTCTCGAGGACCTGCAGGGCATGCTCGGCTCGCTGGTGGGCTACCTGACCACGTCGCAGGAGGACGTCCGCAACCTGTACAAGGTCGGCCAGAACTCGGTCCGCCTGCTGATGACCGCGGGTGACGTGCTCGTCGGCTGGCTGCTGCTGCGCCAGGCCGAGGTCGCCCTGCAGAAGCTCGGCGGCACGGTGTCGGCCAAGGACAAGGCGTTCTACGAGGGCAAGGTCGCCGTGGCGTCGTTCTTCGCGAAGAACGTGCTGCCGGAGCTCACCGCCCGCCGCAAGATCGCGGAGTCCACGGACAACTCGCTCATGGACATCGACGAGAGCGTTTTCTAGAAGCGCCTCGACGGACGACGGGTCCTCCCACCTCCTGCCCGAGGTGGGAGGACCCGTTTTCGTTGCGCCACATCAGAGGGAGAACACGACCGGTCCGATGACGGCACCGACGTTGAGCGCGGCCGTCGCGTAGGAACCGGCCATCGTGGGCGCACCCGCCGCGTGGTGCAGGATGCGCGCGATCAACGTGCTGCCGACCGCGAACGACAGCGCACCCAGCACGAAGACCAGCAGCAGCAACGCGATCGGGTTCGTGCCGAGCAGATCGAGGCTCCACCACCCGACGAACACCAGCGGTCCGCCGAACAGCACGACAGGCCGTGGCGACGAGTCGGCCAGCCGGCCGCCGATCGTGACGCCGAGGAACGAACCGGCGCCGAACAGCACGAGCGCGACGGGCACCCACCACTCGCTCAGCCCGGCGACGTCCGTGACGACCGGGGCGAGGAACGTGAAGTGGCCGAACGTCACCGCGTTCACGGCCACCGCGAGCACGACGGCCAGGGCGAGCCGCGGCTTGGCGAGCTCGGCCAGCTCCGGTCGCAACGCGGGCGGGCCGGTGCGCTCGGCTTGAGCCGGAATCCCCTTCAGGACACCGAAAGCCGCCGGGACGCACAACACCGCGACGGCGAGGAACGGTGCGCGCCAACCGAATGCGGTGCCCAGCAACGCCCCACCCGGCACCCCGGCGATCGTCGCCACCGTCGTGCCGGACAACAGCACCGCGAGCGCCCGCCCACGTCGTCGTGGTGGCACCGAAGCGGAAGCCGTCGTCAGGGCCACGGCGAGGAAGCCGGCGTTGGCGAGCGCGGCGACCAGCCTGGACGCCAACAGCACGCCGAAGTCCGACCCGAACGCGCCGACCACGTGCGCGGCCAGGAACACGACGACGAACCCGGACAGGCTCAGGCGAGGTGACCAGGTGCGTGCCACCACGGCCATCAGCGGTGCGCCGACGACCATGCCGAGCGCGAACGCGGAAGTCAGCAGACCGGCGGTGCCCACGGGCACGCCCAGATCGGTCGCGATGGCCGGCAGCAGACCGGCGAGCATGAACTCGGAGGTGCCCATGGCGAACACGGCCAGGGCGAGCAGGTACAGCGAAAAGGGCATGAAACGACTCCGGAGGCGAAGAGGTGTCAGGGGCTGACGGTCAAAACCGCAGCCCCGAACCTGTTCGCCTCCGGACTCACCACGACTGCAACGCTAGCGCGGACGCACGGCGTCACGCACCGCGGTTCTCACTCCTTCAGCGCCCGCGCGGCGGCGAAGCAGTAGACGCCGAACGCCGCGATGCCGATCGCGACCGCGCTCAGCAGGAACATGCCGTAGGGCTGGGCCACCAGCGTGTGCAGCGCCTTGTCCATGCCACCGGCCTGCTCCGGGTCCGCCTTGATCGCGGCGAGCCCGACCAGGACACCGATCACGCCGTACGCGACGCCCTTGCCGATCCAGCCGATCCGGCCGACGGGCTCGACCCACGACGGCACGCGGCTCATGTCGAGGTCCTTCTCGAAAGACTTCTTGAAACCCTTGTAGGCGATCACGCCCGCGATGACGAGCACGCCGATCGCGACGGCGCCGACGAGCCACTGGCCGCCCGGCCACGCGAGGACCTGCGCCGTCAGTTCCTGGTTCTGGTCCGTCTGGCTGCCACTGCTGCCGCTGGTCGCGTACTTGAACGCACCGAACGCGATACCGCCGGCGGTGATGGCGCGCGCGGCGGACCCGATGCGCTTCGAGAGGCGCTTGCGCTTCTTGCCGATGTAGGTGTAGCCGACGAAGGCCAGGATCAGCTGCCAGATCGCGAAGAAGACCAGGCCGATGCCCACGGTCCACAGCAGCCAGGCGCCGCCGTCCGCGAGCTCGGTCAGCGCACCCTTCGAGTCCGTCCGCTTGGCGTCCCCGCCGAACGCGACCTGGAGCGCCAGCCACGCGATGAGCACGTGCACCGCTCCGTACACAACCATCCCGACCCGCCCCAACGTCTGGACGACGGGGTGTCTTCGCGCCTCATGCGCAACAGTGGCCACGAACGGGTGACTACCCGTTCGTGGCCACTCCGAATCGCGAGTTTCCGGCTCATCCGCCGGGCGGCGGCTCACAGATGATCTTGAACTGCGGGTCGTACCTGACGGTCCGCGACTCGCTGCGCGACTGGCCGCTGCGGCGGTCCGTGATCGTGCGGGTGTCGGTCACCGAGAAGCCGGGAGCGCCGTTGCTGGGCGTGCAGCCGGCCTTGCTGACCTTCTTCTCCTGCGGCTGGGTGGGGTTGAACTCGCCGCTGGTCGAGCCGGTCACATCGTAGTTCTTGGTGCCCCACAGCACGATCTTGATCGACGAGCCCGTCCAGATCGTCTGGATGGCGACGCCCGTGTCGTCCGGGTTCGTGAACGCGATGTCGATCAGGCTGTTGCCCGCGCCGTCCATGAACACGGTGGCCTCGCGGCCCTTCGGGTACCGCGTGATCCAGTAGCTGTGCTCCTTGTGGCCCGCGTCCTTCATGCCCGCGTAGTACGACGCGTTGTAGAGCGTGGTCGCGAACTGCGAGATGCCGCCACCGACCGCCATGCCGGGGATGCCGTTCTCGATGATGCCCGCCTCGACGTAGCCCTGCGCGGTGCCGCGGGGGCCGGTGTACTTGTTGAGGCTGAACGTCTCCTTGGGCTTCACGATCGCGCCGTTGACCTTCTCGGCCACGACCCGGATGTTGACGCCGGAGGCGGCGGCGAAGCCACCGGTCTGGAACTCGCCGATGACCTCCTTGATGCCCATCTTGTTCGCCTGCTCGGTCGTGACCTTGGCGGGCGTGTGCTTGTACTCGAACTTGACCTCGCGGCCGTCCGCCTTCTTCACCGTGTCGAAGTAGGGCTGGAGGTTCTTGTCCCAGTCGAGGTCGAGGCCGTCCACCGACTCCTTGACGATCGGCCTGCCGCCCTCGAACACGATCTGGGCGTCCTTGCCCTCCTTGACCGTGTCCTTGAGCTGCGGGGCGGCCGCCTCGACGAGCTTGTCCTTGTTGACCGAGACGTTCAGCGCGCCGCCGTCGCCGGGGGCGAACGCCAGCGTTGCGCCGATCTGCTCGGGGGTCAGGGTCGCGTCCTTGCCCTCACCCTTGATCTTGACCGGGCCGGAGACCGCCGTCTTGACGACGTCGTTGAGCGCCTTCTCGACGCCCTCCTTGGTGGTCTTGACCGGGGTGAAGTCCATCGGGACGTCGACGCTGCCGGAGGCCCAGCCGGAGATGACCGCGCTGGTCGCGTCCTCGGTCTTGAGCTTCTGGCCGTCGTGCGGCTCGACGGCGGCGGGGGTGGCGCCCTCGAACTTGATCGTGCCCTCGATGGGCTCGTGGTCGAGCTTGGGGCGCAGGGCCTCGAGCGCGCCGGAGACCTTCGCGTCGTCGGCCTTGGTCGCGACACCGACCTCGCGGCTGGTGAAGAACGACGTCACGCGCGTGAGCGGGCTGAGCGGCTGGCTGCCGGCGCGGTCGATCGTGGCGTCCCAGTCGAGCTCCAGACCGGCGGCCTTCGGGTCGAGCTCGGCCGTGACGTCGCCCGCCTTCAGCGCGACCGGCTTGCTCAGGCGCGGGCCGATCTCGTCGCGGAGCTTCTTCTCGGCCTCGGAGTGGCTCATGCCGCCGACGTCGACGCCCGCCACGGTCACGCCGCGCGGGACGTTGCCGCTGGAGACCAGGATGTCGAGGCCCCAGAGCAGGCCGAAGGCGCCGACCACGGCCGCGGCCACGATCAGCACCTTCTTGCGCGAGTTCTTCGGCGGTGCCTCGTCCTCGCCCGGTTCGATCATCACGGGCCCGTAGACGCCGGAGTCCTCCGGCCGGGGCTCGGGCGGCGCCACCGGCCGCATGTACTCGGTGGCGTCCTCGCCGGCCGGGAAACCGACACCGGGCACGGCCGTGGAGACGGTCGGCTCGGCGGTGTCCGGCTCCTCGGAGGGCCACGCGGCCGTGGCAGCGTCCGCCTGGACCGGGTTGATCTTGGCGGTCTGCTCGGAGGCCGTGCCAACCGGACCGACCGGCGGCATCGCTCTCGTCTTGTCAGCGTCGTACGGCACAGCTCTCCCCGTTGCCCTGTCTCTCCTGAGGCGGCGTATGTGGTGTAGCTATCAGGCGCAGATCACGAACCGGCGGCTCACAGGTACAGACCAGTACCGTGCTCGGTGAGCTCCGTCGCAACCGCGTGCAGATCGCGTTCCCTCATCACGAGGTACGTGGTGCCCTGCACCTCGACCTCGAGCTGATCGTCCGGGTTGAACATCACCCGGTCGCCGACCTTCACGTGGCGCACGCTGGTGCCGACTCCGAACACATCGCCCCACGCCAACCGCTTCGCCATCTGGGCCGTCGCGGGGATCACGATGCCACCGCTGGAACGCCGCTCGCCGTCCTCGGGCGAGATTCGCACCATGACGCGGTCGTACAGCATCTGGATCTCGAGCTTGACATCAGGCACCGGCAGAGTCTACGTGCCCTGCCGATGACCTTCGTCCATGCCGCCCATGAGCAACGGCAGGCGGGTAGGTGCATCGGCAACCACTCGAACGGGGACGCCCCAGTCCTGCCTGGTCAGGCGGCAGACCGGGTGTTCGTCGGCAGGATCGTCACTGCAACTGGCCGCCTGCGCTACGACGTGCAGGACGCCGTTCGTGACGGAATCGTTGATCCGCAACGCCCGTACCAGTTCGGTGCCGACGCCCGCGCCCTCGATGATCAGCTCCGGGGGTGAGCTGGTGATCTCCAGGCGCGTCGACGGGCCGTACCGCTCGTCCAGCTTCGTCCCGGTCGGCGGGGTGAAGACGACGGCGAGCTCGAACCGGCCGGGCGCGATGTCCGTGGACGGCCGCTTCACCTGGTGCGCCTCGCCGTCGATCCTGGTGGCGGCGGCGGAGAAGCGTTCGAGCCGGTGCGCGGCCGACGCGACCACGACGAGCTCGTTGTCGACGACCAGCGCGTCCGACGGCTCGGCGACGTCCGTGGCGATGGTGGTCAGCGTGTTCGTCTCGGGGTCGTAGCGCCGCACGGCGTTGTTGTAGGTGTCGCTGATGGCGACCGAGTGGTCGTCGAGGACCGTGACGCCCAGCGGGTGCTGCAGGAGCGCCTCGTCCGCGTCGCCGTCCTTGTGGCCGAACGCGAACAGGCCCTTGCCGATGACCGTGGTGACCTCGTCGTTCTCCAGGTACCGCAGCGCGCTGGTCTCGGAGTCGACCATCCACAGCCGGTCGCCGTCGGCGGCGAGCCCGGAGGTCTGGGCGAAGAACGCTTCCGCGGCCGGTCCGTCGTTGATGCCCTCTACGGTCGTGCCGGCCAGGCGGCGGACGGTGCCGTCCGCGGGGTCGAAGAAGCCGAGCGTGTGGTTGCCGGCCATGGCGATGGCGACGCCGCCGTTCCACCAGGCGACGTCCCACGGGCTGGTGAGGTCGATCTTGTCGGCCGGCCCGTCGGTCTCGCCGTCGCGCCACTGCTCACCGGTGCCGGCCAGCGTCGTGACCTCGCCGGTGTCCAGGTCGAGGCCGCGCAGGAGGTGGTTGACGGTGTCCGCGACGACGACGTTGCTCGTGCCGGGGATGAGCGTGAGTCCCGCGGGCTCGGAGAAGGTGGGGTTCAGGCCGTCCTGCCGGCCGCGTTCACCGGTGCCGATGCGGCGGATCAGGGTCTCGCCGTCGGCTTCGAGCTCGACGACGCTGTGGTGCGCGGAGTCGCTGACCAGGATCGTGCCGCTCGGCGTGACGATCGCCTTGGCGGGGAAGCGCAGCGTGGTGCTCGCGGGCTCCGGCGCCTGGTACGGACCGGTTCCGCGGTGCAGCGTGCCCTTCTCGTCGTGCTCGGCGACGATCTCGCCGATGACCGTCCGCAGCGCCTCGACGTGGCCCTCACCGGCGGCGACGTGCACGACGTAGCCCTCGGGGTCGACCAGCACGAGCGTCGGCCACGCCTTGACGGCGTAGTTCTGCCAGGTCGTGAGCTCGGGGTCGTCGAGGACGGGGTGGTGCACCTCGTAGCGCTCGACGGCGGCCTTGAGCGCGTCCGGGTCGGCCTCGTGCACGAACTTCGGCGAGTGCACGCCGATCGTGACCAGGACGTCGTCGAACTCCTTCTCGAGCGGCCGCAGCTCGTCGAGGACGTGCAGGCAGTTGATGCAGCAGAACGTCCAGAAGTCGAGCAGCACGATCTTGCCGCGCAGCTCCTTCAGGGTCACCTGCGCGTCACCGGTGTTCAGCCAGCCGCGTCCGACCAGCTCGGGGGCGCGGACACGGGCACGGCGCTTGGCAGTCGTCACGACCGTATCCAACACGGTGGGACGGTGCGTCCATTCCGGTGTCCACCATGTGGACTACTGCTGCCGGAGGCAGAAGACGTACGAGTCCCGCACGCTCAGGTCGCGGCGGACCTCGTTGCCGTCCCTCTTGGTCAGCTCGTACTTCTCGACCGTGTAGTTGTGCGTGTGGCCGGCGACGGCGGCGCAGACGTTCGCGTCGACGGTGCCGGCGTTCCTCGCGAGCACCACGAACGAGCCGTGCCCGCAGCTGCCGGGGACCATCGCCGGGCTGGCGTCCGTGCCGCTGTTGCGCAGGCAGTTGCCCACCAGGATGCCGTCGAGCGGGTTCGCCGACACCGTGGTGACCGGGGCCGGCGGGACCGGCGACGACGCCGGTGCGGGCGCGTTGCCCGCGCCGGACCCGTTCATCGCGACCACCAGCGCGGCACCGAGCACCACCGCGAACCCCAGGACTCCGGCGATGTACCGGCGCGCCGAGGTCGGCTCATCGCTCACGCCCGACTATCGGCGTGCCCGCGACCGCGTTACCGGGCGGCAGCCTGAGACCGGGCTTGTCGCCGTCGTCGAACACCGGCATCACCGTGATCTCGGCCTCCGACAGGTCGACCTCCCCGCCGAGGAAGCGCGCCTCGCGGAACGACACCTCGCCGTTGTTGAACTCCGCGCCCTCGAACCGGACCCGTCCCGCGCGGAACTCGGCCTTGTCGAACGTCACGCGCGCGCCGTCGAAAGTCGCGCCGCCGAACCACACCTCGCCGCCGCTGACGACCATGCCGTCGAACGAGACCCAGCCGCCGGGGAACCGCGCCAGGCTCAGGAAGAACGTCCCCGACGGCACGTGGATGCCCGCGAAGTCGGCCGACCGCAGCACCGCGCGCACCAGGTCGAAGTTGTGGCCCTGCCAGCTGACCCGCGCGTCCGGGCGCAGGTGCTGGGAGATCACGCTGGTGATCGACAGGCGGACCTCGGACTCGGAGTTGTGGTACCACTCCGACGTCACGTCCGGCTCGTACGGGATGCGCAGGTAGGAGCAGAGGACGTCGATGCAGACCTGGCGCTGCTCCGGCCACTCGTCGGCGAGGGAGGCCAGGGCGTAGACGCCGGCGAGCCGGACGGTCGGGGTCTCGTTGCCGATCTGGTTGCAGGCGGCGCCGAAGCGTTCGTTCAGCAGCTTCACGCGTTCGCGGGTCTCGGCGGACTCGCTGATGCGCTGCTTGCGGTAGGCGACCACCAGTGCGACGACACCGCCGACCCCGGCCACCACGGTCAGGGCGACCTTGATGATGTCGAGCCGGGCCGTTGCGGCGGAAGGAAAACCCAGCGCGGCCCAGAGGAGTGCGGCAGCCAGCGCAAAGACCGTTAGGCCGATCAGCACCACCAGACCGATGTGCCTTCTGATTGACCAGAGGAGGCCGGAATCCACATCATGGAACGTAACCGCCCGCCTGAACTTTTGCGCCATGTTTGGCGTAGAGGAACGCCGGGAGGTGCGTGGTGGTGGAGTACCTGGTGGTGGGTGCGGGTCCGGCCGGACTGCAGATGGGACGGTTCCTGCAACTCGCGGGACGTGACTACGTGGTGGTGGAGGAAGGTCCGGAGCCGGCGGGTTTCTTCCGGAGGTTCCCGCGGCACCGCGTGCTCTCCACGGACGACAACTCGCTGTTCGACGGTCCGCCCTTCTCCCGCTACAGCAAGCGGTCGTTCCCCGACGCCGACGACCTGGTGCAGTACCTGGAGGACTTCGCGCGGCCGTTGAACATCCGCTACAACACCGCGGTCACCGACCTGGGCGAGTACGACGCCGAGCACGTCGTCATCGCGACGGGTCAACGGCCGCACCTGCCGAACATTCCCGGTATCGAGCACGCCGCGACGTACGCGAGCGCCAGCACCGACCCCACGGAGTACGCGGGCAAGCGCGTGCTGATCATCGGCCGCGGGCGCAGCGCGTTCGAGACGGCCGACAACATCTCCGCGACGGCCCGGCTGACGCACACCGTCGGGCGTTCCGTGCAGCGGATCGTCCGGGAGGGCGACGAGTTCATCGCGTCGATCGACGGCACCGGGGAGCTGCGCTACGACAGGGTCATCGCGTGCACGGGGTTCCGCAGGGACAACGCGCTCGACCACCCCGAAGCGCACGTGCTCGGCGGCGACTCGATCAAGGCGATCCGGCACGCCGCCAGGGCGTTGCACAGGACGCTGGAGGCGGAACACCACGGCGTCCCGTGGCCGCACCGCCGTCTGCGCAACCGGCCGGACGCGCTGGCCGCCACCATCGCGACCCGGGCCGGTGAGATCCCGGACGGACTGGCGGATGTCGTTGTGCCGCAGGGACAGCACGCGTTGCTCTACGACGAGATGCCCACGACCGAACGCAACGGGTTCGTCGTCACGAGCACGCAGGTGCGGCACTACCGGCGCAACGAGCTGATCGCCGTCGAACGCCGGCTGCACCGCAAGCCGCTGGAGAGGTTCTTCTCGCAGCAGCTCGCGGTGCCGTGCATCGCCTGACGCGTCAGGCGGGCAGCGTGCGAGCGAGGAAGAGCGTGGTGATGTCCCACGCGCGGTCGGCGGCGGCCTGGTCGTACCAGGGCCCGAGGTGGTTGAGGAACGCGTGGCCCGCGGGCTCCAGGTGGACCTCGGCGTTCTCGTGTTCCTCCACCGCGTCCACGACCTTCTGGTACTCGGTGATGAACTCGTCCTCGGTGCCGAAGTGGAAGAGGATCGGGCACGACACCTGGTCCAGCGTGCCGATCTGGTCCGGCACGCCGGAGCCGTAGAAGGCGACGGCGGTGTCCGGGTCCGACGCGACGGCCGCCGCGTAGGCCAGCGTGCCGCCGAGGCAGAAACCGAGCACGCCGACCCCACCGGTGACCTCGGGCAGCCCGCGCAGGTACTGCACCGACGCGACGACGTCCTGCACGGCGAGCGGGAAGTCGAGGTTGCCGACGACCTCCATGGACCGCTGGATGCCGGCCTCGTCGTGCTCACCGACCCAGCCCGGCTGGAAGCGGTGGAAGAGCTCGGGCACGGCCACGACGTAGCCGAGCGCGGCGAGCTTCTCGGCGATGCCCTGGAGGTAGCCGTCCAGGCCGAAGATCTCCTGGATCAGGACGATGCCGGGGCCGGAGCCGGACTCGGGGAGCCAGACCGGCAACGGCATGTCGTTCACGCGATGGGTCATGAGTCGATCCTGCCCGAGGGCGGGGATCACCCGCCGACGACCTCCACGGACGCGCCGGGGCGCGTCAGCCGAGCTGCCATTCCCAGTACCCCTGGGCGTTCGCGACCTTGACCGCGTCCAGGGGCAGGTAGACCTCGATGGCTCCGCCGTACTTCTTGCCCGGCAACCAGTTCTCGTCTCCCGCGCCCATGCGGCTGCCTTCGGGCGCACACGTCCAGTACGTCGACGGGTTGATCGAGGAGCTCGTGACGCCGCTCTTGCTGATCGCCGTGAACTGCGTGAAGGCGCCTGACGGCAGTTCGTCGACGTCGAAGTCGCTGCCCGTCTGCACCTCAACCCACAGGAGCTTGCGCACCGAACCGGCCGGTGGCGCATCGCCCGCGTAGTTGCCGGTGCAGTCGGTGACCTTGGTCAAGGTGAACTTCAACGCGCAGTCAGCGCCCGAACAACCGCCCTGCGCGGTCTCACCTGAGTGCGTTGAGCAGGCACCCGAGGACAGAACCGAGCTTCACGGTGCACCAACCTCAGACAGCAGGAGGTTCATAGCCGACGAAAAGAGCGTTGTCCCGCTCAAGCGAACCGATCGGGTGAACCAGGGCGGGGATCACCCGCCGACGACCTCCACGGACGTGCCGGTGAGACGCTCGGCCTCGGCCCACAGCCGTGCCGCCACCGCCTTGTCCTTCGCGGCCGGCGGCAGCGAGGCCGGCCTGGTCGGACCGACGACCATCCACCGCGGTCCGTAATAGCCGCCCGCGACCGCACCGGGGTCGGCGGTCGCGTAGAGGAGCGGTTCGGTGCCCTGCTCGACGCCCTGCGACGGGACGACCTTGTAGCCGATCGACTCGAGGACACCGGGCTTTCCGCCGTTCAAGCGCGGCCCCGAGGTCGTCAGGTTCGTGCGGGTGTAGCCGGGGTGGGCGGCGACCGCCAGCAGCGGCCAGTCGCGTTCGGCCGCCAGGTCGGCCAGGTGCAGGGTCATCAGCAGGTTGGCGAGCTTCGTGCGGGAGTAGGTCAGGGTCGGGCTGTACCGGCGGCGGGCCTGGAGGTCGTCGAAGTCGATGCGGCCGCGGTAGGCGGCGCCGCTGCTCATCGTCACGACGCGCGGTGCCGGTGCGGTCAGCAGCAGTGGCAGCAGGCGGACGGTCAGGGCGAACGGGCCGAGGACGTTGCTGGCCAGTTGGAGCTCGAAGCCGTCGACGGTCTCGGTGCGCGCGGGCACGTTCATCACGCCGGCGTTGTTCACCAGCACGTCGAGCGGCTTGCCCTCGGCGATCAGCTCCTCGGCGAACGCCGCCACGGAGGCCTGGGCGGCCAGGTCGAGCCGGCGGACCTCCAGCAGAGCGTCCGGATGTGCGGCGAGGATCTCCGCCTTCGCCTGCTCGCCCTTGGCCTCGGTGCGCACCGCGAGGACGACCTCGGCACCGGCACCCGCCAGGCGTTTGGCCGCCTCCTTGCCGGTGCCGCTGTTCGCTCCGGTGACGACGACGCGCTTCCCGTCCTGGTCAGGGACCTGGTACATCGCTACCCCTCATAACGTACTGCCGGTTTGTTATGCCGTGACCATAACGTACCGTCGGTCTCTTAGTAAAGTACCGATGGTCTGTAACATGCCCCGCATGGGTTTCCAGCGGGCGCGCACCGAGGAGCAGCGCAACGAGCGGCGGCGGCAGATCCTCGGCGCCGCGGCCGAGATGCTCACCGAGGTGCCGGTCGCCGAGCTGACCCTCACCGCGCTGAGCCGGCGGGTCTGCCTGGCGAAGGCCAACGTGCTGCGCTACTTCGAGTCGCGCGAGGCGGTGCTGCTGGAGCTGCTGGAGGCGGAGATCGCCGACTGGTTGGCCGTGCTGGAGGACGTGGAGCTGCCGGAGGGCGGCTCGGCCGAGGAGCGGGCGACCGGGCTGGCCGAGCTCCTCGCCACCTCGCTGGCGGGACGGCCGGTGCTGTGCGAGCTGGTCAGCACCCAGTCCACGGTGCTGGAGCGCAACATCTCCACGCCGACCGCGATCCGCCACAAGCGGACCGTGCTGGGACACCTGGCGAAGGTGGTCGGGTTCGCCACCCGGTACCTGCCCGAACTGGGGGACGAGGCCGCCGGAGCCCTCGTGGAGACCACCCTGCTGATGGTCATCGCCGCGTGGCCGAGCAGCCGCCCGCCGCAGGCCGTCCGCGACGCCTACGCCGCGGACCCGACCTTGGCCGTCACGTGCGTCGACTTCGCCGCAGTCGTGCGCCGCACCGTCGAGGTGACCGCCGTCGGCCTGCTGGCCAAGGCAAAAGTCGTTCCCGCTCGGGAGATCCCTGCCCGATAATCGGCCGATGATCAGGTTGATCGCGACCGACCTCGACGGCACGCTGCTGCAACCGGGCGGGGTGCTCAGCGACCGCACCCGCGCCACGCTCAACGCCGTCGACGCCGACGTCGTGGTCGTCACCGCGCGGCCGCCGCGGTTCGTGCAGGACCTGGAGCTGACCGGCACCGCGATCTGCTCCAACGGCGCGATGATCTACGACCTCACGAACGGCGAGGTCACGCACGCCCAGACCGTGCCGCTGGACGTGGTGCGGAAGGTGTCGGAGGCGTTGGCCGAGGTGATCCCGAACGTCGGCATCGCCGTCGAGACCGGGCTGGAGGTGTTGTCGGAGCCCGGTTTCCAGGGATTCGGGCCGAAGAACCCGCACCGGACGCTGGAGCTGCTCGAGCACGTCTTCACGGAGGCGCATCAGGTCGTGCAGATGCTGGCGTGGGCGCCCGACGCCGAGAGCGACCACCTGATGGAGATCGCCAGGGAGGCCGTCGGCCAGCACGTCGCGGTCACGCACTCCGGCGGGATCGGGCTGCTGGAGATCAGCCCGCCCGGCGTCTCGAAGGCCGTGACGCTCGAATCCCTCTGCGCCACAAGGGGAATCACCAAGGACGAGGTCGTCGCGTTCGGCGACATGCCGAACGACCTGTCGGTGCTGGGGTGGGCCGGCACGGCGTACGCGATGGGCAACGCGCACCCGCTCGTGAAGCAGGCCTGCGCCAACCACGCGCCGCCCAACACCGAGGACGGCGTCGCGCAGGTCCTCGAAGGGCTCTTCCGCCTCTAACGGCGCGGAACCGAGGTCGGACCGGCCACCTCGGCACCAAGCGCCCGCACCCGTTGCCGCAGCTCGCGGTCGGCGGTCACCACCGTCACGGCACGGTCCGCGCCCTCGGTGCGCACCACGTCGACGATCGTGTCGTCACCCTCGCCGGGCGCGGCGACGACGCGGACGTCGTCGACGGAGGAGACGTTGCGCGCCTTGCCCTCCACGACGAGCACCACCTCCTCGTCGCGGCCGCGCAACGCGTCGCGGAGGCGTTCGGCCGCTGCCGCGCGGTCGCGCCACCACCCGTCGGGCACCGATCCCACGACGTTGGCTGCGTCGACCACGAGCAACGGCTTCACGCCTCCCAGCGTG
>NZ_DASVFL010000264.1:0-8398 GCF_036380075.1 Lentzea sp.
CGTAGCCCTTGTCGCGCAGCTCGTCGAAGAGCTCGGCGTGGATCAGGTGCACCTGGCGCAGGTTCGGCGCCGTCGGGTCCTTCGCGACGCGCGACCGGTGCCTCACCGTGACGCCCTGGTGGACGTCGCCCTCGACCCCCAGACCGGCGAGCAGCGTGATGGCCTCCCGCACCGGTTTGGTGAACGTGTACTCCTCGTTGCGGCTGACCGCCGTGACAACCCCCATGGAAGTCAATTCTGCACGAACTGAGACGTGTTCCTGCTACTCCGAAAAGCCCAACACCGCTGCGGGTGTGGAATCGATCAAGGGGCCTCGGAAGTCCCGGTTTCCTGGAGTACGACCGGGTCCCACCTGCGGTGATGAGCGCAGCCGTGGAAACGCTCCCACGAAGTTCCGGCAAGAGTCTTGACGAATGCTCACGCCAGGCTGTTGACTCCGTCACACCTCAGCGGAACCGGTACCGAAACCGGTTTCAGAGGCGGCGGAAGGAAGTTCGGCATGCGTGTCACGATCGCTGAGGTCGCCCAACGCGCCCAGGTGTCCAAGGCGACCGTGTCACGTGTGCTGAACGGCAAGCCGGACGTCGACGCCAGCACCGCGCAGCGCGTTCGCAAGGTCATCGACGAGATCGGGTACGTGCCGAGCGCCCGTGCCGTCGGTCTCGCGAGGGGGCGCACCCGGACGGTCGCGATGCTCGCGCCGTCGCTCACGTGGCCGTGGATGGGCGAGGTCCTGCAGGGCATCGTCGACGAGCTCGAGGCCGACGGGTACGGGCTGCTGCTCTACACCCTGAACCGCGGGCCGGAGTCGCTCAACCAGTTCGCGAACCACGTGTCCGCCAACGCCTTCGACGGGTTGCTGGTGGTCGAGCCGCCGGACGCCCTGCACTACATCTCCACGCTCTACCGGGCGGGCCTGCCGGTCGTCATGATCGACGACCGCGGTTCCCACCCGGAGTTCCCCTCGGTGACGACGACGAACCGGCAGGGAGGCGCGGATGTCGCGAGGCACCTCGTCGCGGCTGGTCGCCGCAGGTTCGCCGTCGTCACCGGGCCGCCGACGTTCGGGTGCACGCAGGCGCGGCTGGACGGGTTCCGCCTCGCGCTGGCGGAAGCGGGCCTGACGCTGCACCCGGACCTGATCGTGGACGGCGACTTCACCCAGGAAGGCGGGGAGGTCGCCGTGGACAAGCTCATCGCCAGCGGCATCCCGTTCGACGCCGTGTTCGCGCAGAACGACATCTCCGCGGTCGGTGTGTTGCGAGCACTGCGAGAAGCCGGCAGGAACGTCCCCGGTGACGTGTCCGTGGTCGGCTTCGACGACGTCCCGGTCGCGGGACAGACCGAACCCCGGCTGACGACGATCCGCCAGCCGGCGCAGGAGATGGGCGCCGCCGCCGCGCGGATGCTGCTCTCCACGCTCGAGGGACAGCCGATGCCCGACCACCCGCTGGTGCTGCCGACCTCGTTGATCGTGCGCGAATCCGCGCCCTGACCCACCCACAACTCAACACGTTCCGGCCAGGCCGCGCGCGGTCTGGCTGGTTCGCCGTCCGCATGAGAGAGCGCTCTCATGCTTCGCCGTATCGGGAGACTCCCCCATGCGCAGAACAGTCATCGTCGCGTTAGCACTGGCGCTCGCGGCGACCGGTTGCTCCTCTGGTGGCGCCACCAAGGCTTCCGGGGTGCTGACCGTGGGCATGCCCAACGGGCCCCTGACCGAGAACCACAACCCGTTCCTGCCCACGTCGGCGGCGGGTTCGCTCGGCTACCGCTACCAGATCTACGAGCCGCTGGCGTTCGTGAACAACACCCGTCCCGCCCAGGAACCGGTGCCGTGGCTCGCGACGAAGTGGGACTGGGCGGACAACTACAAGAAGGTCACCTTCACGCTCCGGGAGAACGTGAAGTGGTCCGACGGCAAGCCGCTCACGGCCGCCGACGTCGCCTTCTCGTACGAGATCCTGAAGAAGTGGCCGGCGCTCAACAACCGCGACTCGCTCAAGGTCGAGACCGCGACGGCGACGCCGGACGGCAAGGTCGAGGTCACGTTCGCCTCGCCGCAGTTCGTGAACCGCAACAAGGTCATCAGCGCGATGGTGATCCCGCAGCACGTCTGGAGCACCGTCCCCGACCCGACGACCTACACGAACCCGAACCCGGTCGGCACGGGCCCGTACCAGCTCAAGTCGTTCACCTCGCAGACGGTGACGATCGCGCGGCGCACCGAGTACTGGCAGGAGCTCCCCAAGGTCCCGGAGATCCAGTACACCTCGTACAACGACAACACGGCGCAGACCACCGCGCTGGCGTCGGGCGCGAGCCAGTGGTCGTACGTCTTCATCCCGGACTACCAGAAGCTGTACGTGGACAAGGACCCGGCCAACCACAAGCTCTGGTTCCCGGCCGGCCTCGGCATCCACGGCCTGTGGCTGAACACGACCGTCGCGCCGTTCGACAACGCCGCCCTGCGCGCCGCCATGAGCGACGTGATCGACCGCGAGGCGATCTTCGTCCGCGGTGAGGCCCGCCTGTTCCCGAAGCTCGAGTCGAAGACCGGCATGCCGCTGCCCGCCGGTGACTCCTTCCTCGCGCCGGAGTACAAGGACGCCAAGTTCAAGATCGACGTCGACGCGGCCAAGCAGAAGCTCGCGGCGGCCGGGTTCAAGCTCGAGGGCGACGTGCTCAAGGCGCCCGACGGCAAGCCCGTCACGCTGGAGCTGACCAACCCGTCCGGCTGGTCCGACTACCTGACGGTGCTCGACATCATCAAGAGCGACCTGAAGAAGATCGGCATCGAGGCGACCGTGCGCACGCAGACCGCGGACGCGTGGACGACCGACTTCGCCAACGGCGCGTTCCAGGGCTCGCTGCGCTGGACCAACACCGGCGCGACGCCGTACGAGATGTACCAGAACATCATGGACTCGGCGGAGATCAAGCCGATCGGGCAGACCGCGGCGGTCAACTTCGGTCGCTACAACAACCCCGAGGCCACCGCGGCGCTGGCGGAGTACGCGAACGCCACCGACGACGCCGCGCGCGCCAAGAGCCTCGCGGTGCTCCAGAAGATCATGGTGGAGCAGGTGCCGATGATCCCGACCTCCGCGGGTCCGATCGGCGCGGAGTACAGCACGAAGAGCTGGGTCGGCTGGCCGACCGAGGAGGACCCGTACGGTCCGCCGCAGGCCACGCTGCCCAACGCGCTCCAGATCGTCATGAAGCTGAAGCCTGCGGGGTCCTAGTGAACGAAGTCGCGCTTGAAGCGAAGGGTCTGGTCAAGACCTACAAGCGCGTGCGTGCGGTGCAGGACGTCTCCCTCGTCCTGCGCCGCGGGCGCGTGACCGCCCTCGTCGGCGAATCGGGGTCCGGCAAGTCGACGGTGGCGAAGCTGCTGGCGCGACTGGTCGAGCCCACCTCGGGTGAGATCCTGCTCGACGGCGAACGGGTGCGGCGGGTCCGGGAGTACCGGCGCAAGGTCCAGATGGTGTTCCAGGACCCGTTCGCCTCGCTCAACCCGATCCACACCATCCGCTACCACCTCACCAGGCCGTTGAAGATCCACCGGCGGCCCGAGACGGTGGAGCAGCTGCTGGAGCGGGTGAACCTGCCCGCCGACTTCGCCTCGCGGTACCCGCACGAGCTGTCGGGCGGTCAGCGGCAGCGCGTCGCGATCGCCCGCGCGCTCGCGGCGCACCCCGAGGTGCTGCTCGCCGACGAGCCGGTGTCCATGCTGGACGTCTCGATCCGGCTCGGCGTGCTGAACCTGTTGCTGGACCTGAAGGAACGGCTCAAGCTCGCGGTCCTCTACATCACCCACGACATCGCGTCGGCGCGCTACTTCGCGGACGAGACGTTCGTGATGTACGGCGGGCAGATCGTCGAGGGCGGCGACAGCGAGACCGTGACGCAGAAGCCGGCCCACCCGTACACGCAGCTGCTGATCGAGTCGGCGCCCGACCCCGAGCGGTCGGTCGTCGCGCTCGACGCACCGGTGGAGGAGACCGGCCAGGTCTCGACCGGCTGCCGGTTCGCGCCGCGGTGCCCGAAGGTGCAGTCCCGCTGCTGGACCGAGGCGCCCCCGCGCACCGAGGTCGACCCCTCCGGGCACTGGGCGGCGTGCTGGCTGTACGTGGAGGCGGCGGCATGACGTTCCTCCTGCGCCGCGCCGCCTTCTACCTCGTCACGCTGTGGGCGGCGATCACGGCGAACTTCCTGCTGCCGCGCCTGCTGCCGGGCGACCCGGTGCAGGCGATGATCACCAAGCTCGGCGGCCGGCTCAACAGCGACGCCATGGCCTCGCTGTACGTGCTGTTCGGGCTCGACGAGAAGAAGTCGATCTGGGCTCAGTACGTCGACTACTGGGGCGCGCTGCTGCAGGGCGACCTCGGGCTGTCGTTCACGTTCTTCCCGACCCCGGTCGCGGACGTGCTCTCGCAGTCGTTGCCGTGGACGCTCGGGCTGGTCGGCGTCACGACGGTCATCGCGTTCCTGCTCGGCACGCTGCTCGGCGTCTACGCCGGCTGGAAGCGCGGGTCGTGGATGGACAACCTCATCCCGATGACGACGTTCCTGTCGTCGATCCCGTACTTCTGGCTCGGGCTGATCGCGATCTCGCTGTTCTCCGTGACGTGGCCGCTGTTCCCGGCGTCCGGCGGCTACGCGCCGGGCCTGGTGCCGGAGTTCTCGGGCGAGTTCGTCGGCAGCGTCCTGGAGCACGCGGTGCTGCCGGGCGTCACGATCGTGGTCAGCTCGGTGGCCGGCTGGATCCTCGGCATGCGCAACATGATGGTGACGGTGACGGCGGAGGACTACGTGCTCGTCGCGAAGGCGAAGGGACTCAGCCAGAAGCGGGTCATGTTCGCCTACGCCGCGCGCAACGCCGTGCTGCCGTCGATCTCCGGTTTCGCGCTGTCGCTCGGCTTCATCGTCGGCGGCGCCCTGCTGGTCGAGATGGTCTTCTCCTACCCGGGCCTGGGCTACGTGCTGTTCCAGGGCATCGGCGCGAAGGACTACCCGCTGATGCAGGGCGTGTTCCTGGTGATCACACTGGCCGTGCTGGTGGCGAACCTGCTCGCGGACATCGGCTACCTGCTGCTGGACCCGCGCACGCGGCGGGAGGGCTGATGAACTTCAAGACGAAACTGGGCCTGGGCATCCTGGCCTTCTTCACGCTGATCGCCGTGATCGGCGAGTGGATCGCGCCGTACGACCCGTCCGCGATGGGCGACGACCTGCTGTCGCCGCCCTCGGGATCGCACTGGTTCGGCACGACCATGACCGGTCAGGACATCTTCTCCCAGGTGCTCGTGGGCACCAGGGGAGTGATGGTCGTCGGGCTGGTCTGCGGCGTGCTGGCGACGTTCCTGTCGATCCTGGTCGGCGTGACGGCCGGGTTCCTCGGCGGCGCGGCCGACGAGGCGCTGTCCATGCTGTCCAACGTGTTCCTGGTGATCCCGGCGCTGCCGCTGATCATCATCGTGGCGTCGATGCTGCCGTCGGCGGACACCGTGCTGATCGCGGCGGTGATCTCGCTGACCGCGTGGGCGTGGGGTGCGCGGGTGCTGCGTGCCCAGACGATGTCGTTGCGGCGCCGCGACTTCGTGGAGGCGGCTCGCGCGTCCGGCGAGTCGACGTGGCGCATCATCGTGTTCGAGGTGCTGCCCAACCTGATGGCGGTGATCGCGTCCGGCTTCGTCGGCACGGTGATCTTCGCGGTCATGCTCCAGATCACGCTGTCGTTCGTCGGCGTCATCTCGCTGTCGACCTGGAACTGGGGCACGATCCTGTTCTGGGCGCAGAGCAACCAGGCGCTCGGCCTGGGCGCGTGGTGGTGGTTCGTCCCCGCCGGCCTGTGCATCGCGTTGCTGGGCACGGCACTGGCGCTGATCAACTTCGGGATCGACGAGTACGCGAATCCCCGCCTGCGGAAGGTGCGCGCATGACCCCGGTGCTGGAGATCCGCGATCTCTCGGTGGACTACGGCTCCCTGCGGGCCGTGCACAACGTCTCGCTGACCCTGAACGCCGGCGAGGTGCTGGGACTCGCGGGGGAGAGCGGCAGCGGCAAGTCCACCCTCGCCTACGCCGCGACCCGCCTGCTGCAGCCACCGGGCCGCGTGCCGTCCGGTGAGGTGCTGTTCAAGGGCCAGGACCTGCTGTCGATCGACGAGAAGAAGCTCCAGGTCCTGCGGTGGAGCGAGATCGCCATCGTGTTCCAGGGCGCCATGAACGCCCTGAACCCGGTGATCTCGGTCGGCACGCAGATCGACGACGTGCTGCGCACCCACCGGCCCGCCATGTCGCGGGCCGAACGGGTCGCGCGCGGCCGGGAGCTGCTGTCGCTGGTGGGGATTCCCACCGAGCGGTTGTCGTCGTACCCGCACCAGCTGTCCGGCGGCATGCGGCAGCGTGTGATGATCGCGATGGCGCTGGCCCTCGAACCCGAGATCGTGATCATGGACGAGCCGACGACCGCGCTGGACGTGGTGGTGCAGCGGCAGATCCTCGGCCAGATGATGCGGCTCCGGGAGACCCTCGGGTTCTCGGTTGTCTTCATCACGCACGACATCTCGCTGCTGGTGGAGTTCTCCGACCGGATCGCGATCATGTACGGCGGGCGGGTGGTCGAGGAGGCCCCGGCCTCCGAGATCTACCAGGCCGCCAAGCACCCCTACAGCCAGGGGCTGCTGTCGTCGTTCCCCGCGCTGCGCGGTCCTCGCCGGGAACTGCGCGGGATTCCGGGGTCACCGCCGGACCTGCGGTCCATGCCGTCCGGGTGCCCGTTCCACCCCCGGTGCCCCTCCGCGATGGACGTGTGCGCGGAGCGGATGCCGTCGCTGGAGCTGGTGGAGGACCGGCGCCGGGTCGCCTGCTGGTTGGAGGACGCGCGTGTCTGACGTGACCGACGGGCTGCCCACCGACTTCTTCTGGGGCGTCGCCACCTCCGCGTACCAGATCGAGGGGGCCTGGGACGTCGACGGCCGCGGTCTGTCCATCTGGGACACCTTCTCCCGCCGGCCGGGAGCGGTCGTCAACGGGGAGAACGGTGACGTGGCCTGCGACCACTACCACCGGATGTCCTCCGACGTCGACCTGATCGCCGGGCTCGGGGTGGACAAGTACCGGTTCTCCGTCTCCTGGCCGCGGGTCCAGCCCGGTGGCCGGGGGCCGGTCAACTCCCGCGGCATCGACTTCTACTCGCGGCTGGTCGACTCCCTGCTGGAGAAGGGCGTCGACCCCTGGCTGACGCTCTACCACTGGGACCTGCCGCAGGAGCTGGAGGACGCCGGCGGGTGGCCTGCGCGGGACACCGCCTACCGGTTCCTGGAGTACGCCGGTCTGGTACACGACGCGCTCGGGGACCGGGTGCCGACCTGGACCACGTTGAACGAGCCGTGGTGCTCGGCGATGCTCGGGTACGAGAGCGGACGGCACGCGCCCGGGCGGACCAACTTCTCCGAGGCCATGCGGGCGGTGCACCACCTGTTGCTGGGGCACGGGCTCGCTGCTCAGGAGCTCCGGTCCCGTGGGGCGTCGTCTGTCGGCATCACGTTGAACATGGGGTCGCACTCGGCTGCGTCGTCTGATCCCGGTGATGTGGATGCTGCCCGGCGTGCGGATGGGTTCGGGACTCGGATCTACATGGATCCGTTGGTGTTCGGGCGTTATCCGGATGACGTGCTTGCCGATGTTGCTGCTGCTGGGGCTTCCCTGCCTGTGGTCGAGGGTGACCTTGCGATCATTTCTGCGCCTGTTGATGTGATCGGGGTCAACTACTACACGTCTCATGTTCATTCTGCTGGTGGGGTTGTGCCGCTTGGGCGGCCGGTCACCGCCATGGGGTGGGAGATCGTTCCTGAGGGGTTCACCTCGTTGTTGCTGCGGTTGCAGGCGGACTACGGGGTGCCGATGGTGATCACTGAGAACGGGGCGGCTTTTGACGATGTCGTCTCTGGGGACGGGCGGGTTGTCGATGAGGATCGGGTTGAGTATCTGAGGTCGCACATCTCGGCTGTTGCCGATGCTGTCCGGGGTGGGGCTGATGTCCGGGGGTACCTGGCTTGGTCGTTGATGGACAACTTCGAGTGGGGGTATGGGTTTGGGAAGAGGTTCGGTCTTGTTCGGGTGGACTACTCGAGTCAGGAGCGGGTCTTGAAGCGGAGCGGTGAGTGGTATCGGGATTTGATCACTGGTTCGTAGATTCCGTGGCGTTCCCCTGTTGCGTGCGGATGGTTCTGTTGCGTGCTTTCCCCTGGGGGCGCTGCCCCCAGACCCCCGGCAATCTGATCGGGGGCTCCGCGCCGTTCGTAGGTTGATGGCACGCCTGTTGCGTTGGGCGGCCGCCGGTTGCTTTGTTGGTTGCGTTGCGGTGGGTGCCCCGTCACAAGCCGCACCAG
>NZ_DASVFL010000265.1:0-3534 GCF_036380075.1 Lentzea sp.
CCCCGAGAACGCCCAGTGGGGCATCTTCCTGCGCAACCACGACGAGCTCACGCTCGAGATGGTCAGCGACGAAGAACGCGACTACATGTACTCCGAGTACGCCAAGGACCCGCGGATGAAGGCCAACATCGGCATCCGCCGACGGCTGGCCCCGTTGCTGGAGAACGACCGCAACCAGCACGAGCTGTTCACGGCGATGCTGCTGTCGCTGCCGGGGTCGCCGGTCCTGTACTACGGCGACGAGATCGGCATGGGCGACAACATCTGGCTCGCCGACCGCGACGCCGTGCGCACGCCGATGCAGTGGACCCCGGACCGCAACGCGGGCTTCTCCTCCTGCGACCCGGGCCGGATCTACCTGCCGGTGATCATGGACCCGGTCTACGGCTACCAGGGCCTGAACGTCGAGGCCCAGCTCAACAGCTCGACGTCGCTGCTCAACTGGACCCGGCACATGATCGAGGTGCGCAAGCAGCACCACGCGTTCGCCGAGGGCGACTTCAGCGAGCTCGGCGGCTCCAACCCGAGCGTGCTCGCGTTCAAGCGGCTGTGGAAGCGGCCCGACGGGCGCGAGGACATCGTCCTGTGCGTCAACAACCTGTCGCGCTTCCCGCAGCCGGTCGAGCTGGACCTCTCCGAGCACCGCGACTACACGCCGCTGGAGCTCACGGGAGGTGTCAAGTTCCCCGCCATCGGGGAACTCCCCTACCTGCTGACCCTTCCCGGTCACGGTTTCTACTGGTTCCAGCTGGTAGAGGCAGGCGACGACAGCGAGATGAGGTGAAAGCGTGACCGATCCCCACGAGCTGGTCGACAAGCTGGTCGCCTCTCTGCCCGATCTGCTCCCGCACGCCCGGTGGTTCGGCGGCAAGGACAAGCCGATCACGGCCGTCCGTCCACTGAGGACGACGGTCGTCGACGGCGACCTCGTGCACGTGGTCTTCGAGGTGGAGCAGCCCGGCCGCACGGAGAACTACCAGGGCGCGCTCAGCATGGGCACCGGCGCCTGGGACGTGCTGCTCGACCCCGAGCACAACGGCGTGCTGCTCGACCGGATCGCGTCGGGCCACGACGCGGACGGCATCGTCTTCGCGCACGAACCCGGCACCGACCTGCGCACGGGTCTGCGCGGGCGGCCGATCGGCGTGGAGCAGTCCAACACGTCGCTGATCTACGGCCAGCAGTACATCCTCAAGATCTTCCGCAAGCTCGCCCGCGGCGAGAACCGCGACCTGGTGCTGCACCGGGCGCTGCGGTCGGTCGGCTGCGAGCACATCGCGCAGCCGCTCGGCTCGATCTCCACCGAGCTCGACGGCGACCCGGTCACGCTCGCGATGCTGCAGGAGTTCCTGCCGGACGCGGTCGAGGGCTGGGACATGGCGAAGACGTCGGTCCGCGACCTGATGGCCGAGGCCGACCTGCACGCGTTCGAGGTGGGCGGCGACTTCGCCGGCGAGGCGCAGCGACTGGGCCACGCCGTGGCGAAGGTCCACGCCGACCTGGCGGAGGCCCTGGGCACGCAGGTCGCCGACGAGGACGCGGTGGACCGGGCGATCGCGGGCATGCAGCGCCGCCTGGGCGAGGTCGCCGAGTCGGTGCCGGAGCTCGCGCGGTACGAGGAGCCGTTGCGCGCCGCGTACGAGCAGGCGAGTGAGCACGTCGGCCGGATCTCCATCCAGCACGTCCACGGCGACCTGCACCTCGGGCAGGTGCTGCGGACCGTGCACGGCTGGCTGCTGATCGACTTCGAGGGCGAGCCGGCGGCGTCGGTCGAGGACCGGCTCGCGCTGAGGTCGCCGTTGCGCGACGTGGCGGGGATGCTGAGGTCGTTCGACTACGCGGCCCGCCAGCTCCTCGTCGGCCAGCCCGACGACGACCAGCTGGCCTACCGCGCGATGGAGTGGACGAAGCGCAACCGGGCGGCGTTCTGCGACGGCTACGCCGAGGTGGCGGCCGACCCGCGGGACGACGCGCTGCTGCTGCGCGCGTTCGAGCTGGACAAGGCGGTCTACGAGGTCGCTTACGAGCACGCCAACAGGCCGGAGTGGTTGACGGTTCCGCTGTCGTCGATCGCCCGGATGACTTCTGGAGGAGACTAAGCCGTGAAGGCCGACCTGGACCGACTCCTGTCAGGTGCGCACCACGACCCGCACTCGGTGCTGGGTGTGCACACCGTCGGCGACCAGGTGATCGCGCGGGCCTTGCGCCCCGGCGCGACGTCGGTCGCGGTGTCGTGGGGTGACAAGCAGGTCGAGCTGCCGCGGATCGCCGACGCGTTGTTCGAGGGCGAGCTGCCCGAGGCGCCCGGCGACTACCGGCTCCTGGTGACCTACGACGACGGTCGCACGGTCGAGGTCGACGACCCGTACCGGTGGCTGCCGACGGTCGGCGAGCTCGACCTGCACCTGATCAGCGAGGGCAGGCACGAACGGCTGTGGGACGTGCTGGGCGCGCACGTCCGTTGCTACGAGACGCTCGCCGGTGACGTCACCGGTGTCTCGTTCGCGGTGTGGGCGCCGAACGCGCGCGGTGTGCGCGTGACGGGCGACTTCGACGGCTGGGACGGGCGCGCGAACCCGTTGCGCTCCATGGGTTCCAGCGGCGTGTGGGAGGTCTTCCTGCCCAACGTCGTGCCGGGCACGCGGTACAAGTTCCGCATCCTCGGCCAGGACGGCGTGTGGCACGAGAAGGCCGACCCGATGGCGTTCGCCACGGAGGTGCCGCCGCAGACGGCCTCGGTCGTCACGCGGTCCGAGTACCAGTGGCAGGACGCGGAGTGGACGGCCAAGCGCGCCGCGACCCAGTGGGCGAACGCGCCGATGTCGATCTACGAGGTGCACCTCGGCTCGTGGAAGCCCGGCCTGAGCTACCGGCAGCTCGCGACGGAGCTCGCGGACTACTGCGAGGACATGGGCTTCACGCACGTCGAGATGCTGCCCGTCGCCGAGCACCCGTTCGGCGGCTCGTGGGGTTACCAGGTCACCTCGTACTACGCGCCGACGGCACGGTTCGGCACCCCGGATGACTTCCGCTACCTGGTCGACGCGCTGCACCGGGCCGGGATCGGCTTGATCCTCGACTGGGTGCCCGGGCACTTCCCGCGGGACGAGTGGGCGCTGGCCAGGTTCGACGGCACCCCGCTGTACGAGCACTCCGACCCGCGCCGCGGCGAGCAGCCCGACTGGGGCACGCTCGTCTTCAACTTCGGCCGGAACGAGGTGCGCAACTTCCTGGTCGCCAACGCCGTGTACTGGCTGGAGGAGTTCCACGTGGACGGGCTGCGGGTGGACGCCGTGGCCTCCATGCTGTACCTGGACTACTCGCGCAAGGACGGCGAGTGGACGCCCAACCAGTACGGCGGCCGGGAGAACCTGGACGCCATCTCGTTCCTGCAGGAGGTCAACGCCACCTGCTACAAGCGGGTGCCCGGCATCACGATGATCGCCGAGGAGTCGACCGCCTGGCCGGGGGTGTCGCGGCCGGTGCACCTGGGCGGGCTCGGGTTCGGCTTCAAGTGGAACATGGGGTGGATGC
>NZ_DASVFL010000266.1:0-12025 GCF_036380075.1 Lentzea sp.
GGACGTGTCCGAGGTCCTGGAGGCCGCGCGCGGCTACGCGGACCAGACCGGCCGCCGCGTGTCGATCGAGTACGCGCTGATCCGCGACATCAACGACCAGGGCTGGCGCGCCGACCTGCTCGGCAAGAAGCTGCGCAAGCATCTCGGGCAGCTGGTGCACGTGAACCTTATCCCGCTGAACCCGACGCCGGGGTCGAAGTGGGACGCGTCGCCGAAGCCGGTGGAGCGGGAGTTCGTGCGGCGGGTGCGGGAGCAGGGCGTCGAGTGCACCGTGCGCGACACGCGCGGGCAGGAGATCGCGGCGGCCTGCGGTCAGCTGGCTGCCGAAGGCTGAGACCAGGCCGCCCCGGCTGGCGGAGCCGCGCCGTTCGGGGCGACCCGAGGACGGCGTCTAGGGCTTCACCTCGGTCAGCACGCCCGTCGCCACGTCGAACACGAAGCCGCGCACCGAGTCCTTCACCGGCACGAACGGGTTGCCGGTGATGCGTGCGATCGACTGGCGCACGTCCTCCTCCAGGTCGCCGAACGCCTCGGCGGCCCAGGACGGCTTGATGCCGACGTCCTCCTGGATGGAGCGCTTGAAGTCGTCGTCGGTGAACGTCAGCATGCCGCAGTCGGTGTGGTGGATCAGGATGATCTCGCGGGTGCCGAGCAGGCGCTGGCTGATGGCGAGCGAGCGGATCTCGTCCTCGGTGACCACGCCGCCGGCGTTGCGGATGACGTGCGCCTCGCCTTCCTGCAGGCCCAGGACGCGGTAGACGTCGATGCGGGCGTCCATGCAGGCCACGACGGCCACGTGCTTGGCAGGGGGCAGGGGGAGCGGGCCCGAGAACCGGGCTGCGTAGGTGGCGTTGTTGGCGAGCAGCTCGTCGGTGACCGACATGGAGGAGATCCCTTCGCCTGGACGTATGCCTTGAGCCAACTGCCGCATGCGCATACCTGCAACTGTGCCCGGAACGTGGGAAAGGCCCCCACTCGGAGACAAGCGGGGGCCGATACTTCTCAGAGGGTCCAGTTCTGGCTCGCGGCGCCGGTGCACGACCGGATCACCAGCCGCGTGCCGTCGGCCGACGAGCCGCCGGCCGGGTCGAGGCACTTGCCGGACTGCGGGTTGCGCAGCGTGCTGCCGGAACGGGTCCACGTCTGGGCGCCGGTGCCGTTGCACACCCACAGCTGAACGACGGTGCCGTCCGCGGTGCCCGAGTTGGACACGTCCATGCACTTGCCCAAGGCGCGCAACGTGTCCCCGTTGCGCGTCCACTGCTGGGCGCCGGTCGAGTTGCAGCCCCAGAGCTGGATCGCGGTGCCGTCGGCGGTGCCGGAGTTGCTGACGTCCACGCACTTCCCGCCGATGCCGACGATCGCGCCGCCGCTGCTGCCCGACGAGATCAGGAACTGGCTGCGGGCCACGTTCCAGTGCGTCGCCAGGTACGAGCCGGCCGCGGGGTTGGTGTGGAAGTAGTCGTCGCCGTTGCAGTCGATCTGGTTCTCCGGCGCTCCGGGGCACACGTTCACCAGGCCACCGGGCGGGTTCGGGATGCCGCCGTCGTCGTAGCACATGATGTCCTGGTCGTCCCAGCAGTGACCGAACTGCGTGGAGTGTGGTGCGGACCGCTGCACGGCGCCCAGGGTGTGCAGCAGCTCGTGGCCGCTCGCCTGCCACGTCCAGCAGCCCGTTCCCACTGCCGCGTAAGAAGGTCCGGAGTTGTAGCCGTTGTCGGCGCCGGGACGGTCGTCGCCCGGCGCGCCCCAGGCGACACCGCAGCCGTCGGAGTCGTGCCAGAACAGGTACTTGCGGTCGGTGCGGTTGTAGCCGCGCGCCGCGAGCTGGTCGGCGACGGCCGAGGGGGAGGACATGGCCGACTGCGGCACGACAACGTTGTCGACCTTCGCGCGACAGGCCGAGTCCGTCACGAACCGCACGTGCCGGACGCCGCCGCCCAGGCGTGACGCCGCCTCGACGACCGAGTTGTCGATCTGGTCGGCGAACGTCTGGAACTGGCCCACGAGCTGCGCGTACCGGTCCGCCGACTGGTCGCCGCGCACGTACACGGCCTGCACGCGCTTGCCGCTGGTGCCGTCGCCGTCGCACACGACGGACTGGATGGAGACGTCGGCGGACGAGGGCTGCCGGAACTCGTCGGGCAGGTCGTCGACGATCGGGCTGAGCAGGGTCAACGCCGCTAACAACACGCTCAAAGACATGAGAGACCGCCTTCACAGCGAGAGGCAGGGATAGCGGTCTAGACCATCTCGAACGGTAGCGAACCCGGCACGCACTGTCAGCGGACAGGACCGGACAGGAACGAGGTCAGCTGACGGGTTCCAGCCCCACGGGCGAGGTGCTGTCGAAGGTCTCGCGCGCCTCCGCCACGGCCTCGTAGTTCTTCTGCGCCCACACCCGCAGCGCGGCCAGCGGCTCGGTGACGCTGCGGCCCAGCTCGGTCAGCTCGTACTCGACGCGCAACGGCACCGAGGGGTAGACCGTGCGCGTGACGAGCCCGTCGCGTTCTAATGTCCGCAGCGTCTGCGTCAGCATCTTCTGGCTGATGCCGTCGAGCCGGCGCTTGAGCTCACCGAACCGCTTGGGTCCGTCCTCCAGGTCGCCGATCGCCAAAGCCGTCCACTTCGACGCGACCATGTCCAGCAGGTCGCGGCACGGGCACATCTTGAGGTAAACGTCCCTGATCACGCCTAGTTTCTACCAGGTACCTAGTGCACTAACTAGTGCCTGATTGCGGAAAGAGACCAGCTCTCCCAGAATTGTCCACATGCGAGCGATCACCCAGAACGAGTTCGGCGGACACGACGTCCTCACCCTCACCGACGCGCCCAAGCCCGCCCCGATCCCGACGGAGGTGCTGGTCAGGGTGCACGCCGCCGGCATCAACCCGGTCGACTGGAAGACCCGCGCGGGCAGCGGCATGGCCGGGCTGCAGACCTTCCCGCTCATCCTCGGCTGGGACGTCTCCGGCGTCGTCGAGGAAGTCGGCTTCGGGGTGACGACGCTCAAGCCGGGCGACGAGGTCTACGGCATGCCGCGCTTCCCGCACGCCGCGAGCGCCTACGCCGAGTACGTCACCGCGCCGTCCCGCCACTTCGCGCGCAAGCCGCGGGGCCTCACCCACGTGGAGGCCGCCGCGCTGCCGCTGGCCGCGCTCACCGCGTGGCAGGTGCTCAAGGACACCGCGGACGTGCAGCCGGGGCAGAAGGTGCTGGTCACGGCGGCGGCCGGAGGTGTCGGCCACCTCGCGGTCCAGATCGCGAAGGCCCAGGGCGCGTACGTCATCGGCACCGCCCGCGAGGCCAAGCACGGGTTCCTGAAGGACCTCGGCGTCGACGAGGTGGTCGACTACACGGTGGGCGACTACGAGGGGACCGACGTCGACGTGCTCGTCGACCTGGTGGGCGGTGCCTCACCGGCGCCGGTACGTCCCGGCGGGCTGTTCGTCGGCGTCCCGTCCGGAGTGGACAGGCCGGTGCGCGACGACATCAGGACCAGCCCGATCCTGGTCGAGCCGGACCGCGCGGGGCTGGAGGCCATCACGGCGCTGGTCGAGGCCGGGAAGCTGAAGGTGCACGTCGACGCGACGTTCCCGTTGGAGGACGCCGGAAAAGCGCATGCCCTGGGCGAGACGGGTCGCACCCAGGGCAAGATCGTGCTGGAGGTCTAGCGGCGCCAGGAGGTCTTGCGGCGCGCGGCGTCCCACAGCAGCATCGCGATGATCGCGACGCCGGTGGCGACGAGGAAGATGTTCTCGGTCTGACCGTGGTGGTTGCCGATCAGCATCAGGAAGCAGAAGACGGCGGACAGCCAGCCGGCGATGCGGGTGCCCTTGGGCAGCGTGCCGTGCCAGCCCCAGTCGGCCGACGGCTCCTCGTGAGGGTCGACGGCAGGACGCTTGTCCAGTTCCGAGGACGTAGCCACGCTTTCCTCCACTGCTCATCCGGATTACGAGGTCATCGTCGCACATGTGGGTGGGGGCGGATGTGTGAGGTCGCGCGCGCACGACTGACGTGCGAGGGCGCGCCGGTCCAAGCTCGGAAGCTCAGGACCGGCTGACCGGGAAGCTCCTCATCCCGCGGATCACCACCGAGTCGCGGAACGTCGCCGCACCGGCCTGCCGCAGACCGGGCACGTGCCGGGCGAGCGCGCGCAACGCCACGTCGCCCTCCATGCGCGCGAGCGTCGCGCCCAGGCAGTAGTGCATGCCGCTGGAGAACGCGAGGTGCTCCGGCTTGTGCACGCGCAGGACGTCGAACTCGTGGGGTTCCGGGTAGACCTCGGGGTCGCGGTTGGCGGCGCCGATCAGCAGTGTCACCCACTCGCCCGCGCCGATCCCGTCCACCGGCTCGTGCGCGATCCTGCTGGTCAGCTGCACCGGCGACGCCCACCGCAGCGTCTCCTCGACGACCGCCGGCGCGAGGTCCTGGTTGTCCAGGAAGAGCCGCCACTGCGCGGGGTGGTCGAGCAGCGCGCGGGTGCCGTTGCCGATCAGGTTCACGGTGGTCTCGAAGCCCGCGACCAGCAGCAGCACCAGCGTGCCGAGCATCTCCCGCGGGGTGAGCCGCTGCTCGGCCTCGGCGGCGACGAGCGAGCTGATCACGTCGTCGCCGGGCGTCCTGCGCCGCTGGGAGATGAGCCGGTCGAAGAGGGCGAGCACCTTGTCGTTGGCGTTCGCCATCTCCGGGGTGACGCCGGAGTCGAACGACGCGGCGACCAGCGCGCCGTAGTCCGCGAACTCGGCGGTGTCCTCGTCCGGGATGCCCAGCAGGTCGCTGATCACCGAGATCGGCAACGGCGCCGCGAAGTCGCCGATCAGGTCGAACTCGTCGCCGGCCGACGCCAGGAGCGCGTCGGCGACCCTCTCGACGCGGGCCCGGTACTCGGCGATCTTCCGCGGGCTGAACGCGGGTGTGGCGAGCCTGCGCAGCCGGGTGTGGTCCGGTGGGTCGAGCTCCAGGAACGACTCGGGCAGCAGGCTCGCGCCGCCGGCGAAGGCGCCGTCGGCGGGCCGGACGCCGAACCGCCGGTCGCGCAGGATCCTCCCGGCCAGCGCGTGGCTGGTCGTGACCCACATGCCGCCATCGGTCGTCAGCGGGCCGTGCGCGCGTAGCCGTTCGTAGATCGGGTGCGGGTCTTCATGGCCGGTCAACTGCTCCAACATGGCTTACCCCCTGGTAGAACGTGGTCAGCACGAGCCGGGGAGCGTCGAGAGGTGCGAGCCGCCCGGCACGCAGCCGCGTGCTCTGCAACCGGGAGATCAGGTCGATCACCGGCTGGTCCGTGGTGTTGAGCCGCGTGCTCAGGCGCTCGTCGTCCTGCAGGTTCGGGAACCGCAGCAGGACTCCACGCGCGGCCCCAGCGGCACGAGCCTCGCGATGAGCTGGTCGACCGCGTCGTCGGTGCCCAGGTCGACGCCGGAGATGGCCTCGTCGACGAGGTCGAGCGCCTCGCTCGCGACCGCGCGGACCAGGTCCGCCCTGGTCGGGTAGCGCTTGTGGAGTGTGGTCCTGCCGACACCGGCGGCACAACGGTACACGCGTGTTCACGTGGCAGGACGAGATCCTTCCGGCGGCGTCAACTTTCGTCGCGCGGATTCCATACTCCAGCGTGCCGCGCGGACATGGGACGTCTCGTTAGCTTGGGGTCGTGATTACTGCTCTGCGGGCCAGGGGCGAGGCGTTCCTCGCTGACGTCCTGGCCCGGTTCCGGACGCTGACCCCGGTGCGGCTCGTCGGTGACCTGCTCGTCCTCGTCGCCGCGATCCTGCTGGACCTGTGGCCGGGGCCGTGGGCGGAACACGAGACGGGCGGCTGGACGGTCGTCGCCTACGTCGCCGCCTACCTGGTGCTGCTGCCGCTGCGGCACGTGCTGCCGGCGACGTCGATGATCGCGGGCGCGGCGATCCCGTTCGCCGGTCCGGCGTTCATGGTCGTGCTGAGCTACACGGCCGGGCGCCGGATCGAGTCGTGGGGCAAGGCGGTGGTCTCGACGGCGCTGACGCTCGTCGTCGTGGTGCTGATGTGGGACTGGGAAGCGCGGCCGATCGACCTCGACCCCGTCTACGCGATGCTGATCCTGATCACCATCTTCGGCGTGGGCGTGGCGCTGCCGTTCCTCGTCGGCCGGTACCTCGCGCAACGCGAGGCGCTCGTGCAGGCGATGCGGGACCGCGAGGCGCGCATGCGGGGCGAGCACAAGCTGCTGTCGCGGCAGGTGCGCCTGCGCGAACGCAGCCGCATCGCCCAGGACATGCACGACAGCCTGGGCCACCGCCTGTCGTTGATCTCCGTGCACGCCGGCGCGCTGGCGATGGACCCGTCGCTGGGGGACAAGCAGCGCGAGGCGATCGGCGTCCTGCGCTCGGCGGCGTTGACGGGCATGGGGGAGCTGCGGGCGATCATCGGCGTGCTGCGGGCCGAGGACGGCCCCGACGACGACCCCGCGACACGGACAGCGGAGTCCATCGACTCGTTGGTGAGCGACGCGCGCAAGGCAGGCGTGCTCGTCAGTCTGGTCCGAGGTGGACAGGCACACCCTTTGCCGTCCCGTGTCTCTCACGCCGCCTATCGCGTCGCACAGGAAGGCCTCACCAACGCGTCGAAACACGCGCCGGGCGCCGCCGTGCAGGTGACGGTGAAGTACGAGCCGGACGCGCTGGTCGTGGAGGTGCGCAACAACCCGTCGCGCAACGGCTCGCCGGCCGCGGCACCGGGCGTCGGCCTGATCGGCCTCACCGAACGGGTCCGCCTGGCCGGCGGCATCCTGCACGTGGGCGCCTTGCCGTCGAGGGGTTTCCGGATCGCGGCCGTGCTGCCGTACGAGGAGACCGCGCTGCCCGACGAGCCCGAGGACGAGCAGGACGAGACCGAGTCACCGCGCGGCATCCGCAAGTGGGCGGGCGTCGGCTCGATCGCGGGCGCGTCGCTGGTGCTGACCTTGATCATCGGCGGCTTCACCTACCTCGGCACGCAGCCGGTGACCGAGGTCGTGTCGCAGGAGAACCTCGACCGGATCCAGGAGGGCCAGTCCGAGGCCGACGTGATGAAGCTGCTGCCGTCCGGCGACGAACCGCTGGTGGCCGACGGCGAACGCAAGTCGCAGGCATCGCCGGAGCCACCGGGCGCCCGGTGCGTCTACCACATCACCGACGAGCAGTCGTACCTCGCGAAGGGCACCAGGGTGGTGCGTTTCTGCTTCCGGGACGGCAAGCTGGTGGAGAAGAAGATCCACGTGCAGAGGAACGGTCAATGATCCGGGTGCTCATCGCCGACGACGAGCCGCTCATGCGAGCGGGCATCAAGGCCATCCTCGGCACCGCCGACGACATCGAGCTGGTGGCGGAGGCGGGCGACGGCCTGGAGGCTCTGCAGATCGTCCGCGAACGCCGAGTCGACGTGGCGGTGCTCGACATCCGCATGCCACGCATGGACGGCCTGGCGTGCGCGCGCGAACTGAAAGTCGTCGCACCGTCCGTGCGCGTCGTGATGCTGACGACGTTCGGCGAGGACGAGAACATCGTGCGCGCGCTGTCCGACGGCGCCGCCGGCTTCCTGCTGAAGGACTCCGCCCCCGAGGAACTGCTCCGGGCCGTGCGCGCGGTCAACACCGGCGAGGCCTACCTCTCGCCGATGGTCACCTCGCGCGTCGTCGGCATGGTCGCGACCTCGGGCCAGCCGAAGCGGCAGGAGGCGCAGAAGGCCGTCGAGGGCCTGACCGACCGCGAGGTGGAGGTGCTGGCGCTGCTGGGACAGGGCATGTCGAACGCGGACGTCGGCGCCAAGCTGCACATGTCGGAGGCGACGGTGAAGACGTACGTGTCGCGGCTACTGGCCAAGCTGGGCCTGACGAACCGGGTGCAGGCGGCCCTGCTGGCGAGGGACGCGGGAATCGCGAACTGATCCGGAAAACGCAAAGGCCGTTCGGGCATCACCCGAACGGCCTCAAACGTCTGTGCGGCTAAGCGTGCGTTCGCCGACCGGTGACCAGGCGGTAGATGCCCAGCAGGATCAGCGAGCCGACGATCGCGAGGAGCCAGGTCCGGATCTCGAAGAACGAACCCAGATCGGTCCCGAAGACGGCAGATCCGATGAATCCGCCCAGGATCGCGCCAACGATGCCGATCAGCATCGTGATGATGATTCCGCCCGGGTCCTTGCCCGGCATGATCGCCTTGGCGATAGCTCCGGCCAGCAGGCCGAGCACGATCCATCCGAGGATGCCCACCGAGAGTCTCCTTCCAACCGACTTGACGACGGTGGAATGCCCCCGATCTAGCGACTTCACACCTCCAAAACCACTCCGTTATCAAAGTAGCGGGCTGTGCCGGGCTCTCAGGCACTCTCCGGAACAATGAGGGGCGATGAGTACTCCACGCACTGTCCTGATCCTGGGGTCGACCGGTTCCGTCGGCACCCAGGCGCTCGACGTCATCCGGCGCAACCGCGACCGCTTCAAGGTCGTGGGGCTCGGCGCGGGTGGACGTCAGCTGGACCTGCTGAAAGAGCAGGCCGCAGAGTTCGACGTCCCCGTCGTGGCGGTGGCGAACGGCGCCGACGTGCCCGGCGTCCGGACGTTGAGCAGCATGGTCGACCTGGTCGAGGCGGCGCCCGCGAACGTCGTCCTCAACGGCATGGACGGGTCGCGCGGGCTCGAACCGTCGCTGAAGGTCCTCGAGACCGGGGCCACGCTCGCGCTCGCCAACAAGGAGTCGCTCATCGCGGGCGGGCCGCTCGTGCTGAAGGCGGCGAAGCCGGACCAGATCGTGCCGGTCGACTCCGAGCACTCGGCACTGGCGCAGTGCCTGCGCGGCGGCACCGCGAACGAGGTGCACAAGCTGGTGCTCACGGCGTCCGGCGGGCCGTTCCGCGGGAAGAGCAGGGCGGAGCTCGACGGCATCACGGTCGAGCAGGCCATGGCGCACCCGACGTGGTCGATGGGCCAGGTCGTCACCATCAACTCGGCGAACCTCGTCAACAAGGGTCTCGAGCTGATCGAGGCGCACCTGTTGTTCGGCGTCCCGTACGACCGCGTCGACGTCGTCGTGCACCCGCAGTCCATCATTCACTCGATGGTGACCTTCACGGACGGCTCGACGCTGGCTCAGGCGTCGCCGCCGGACATGCGCCTCCCCATCTCGCTGGGCCTCGGGTGGCCGGAGCGCGTCGCGGGGGCCGCCGCTGCCTGTACCTTTGACACCGCCACCTCGTGGACGTTCGAACCCCTGGACAGCACCACCTTCCCGGCGGTCGAGCTCGCGCGGCGGGCGGGTACCGCGGGTGGGTGCCTTCCCGCTGTCTACAACGCCGCGAACGAGGAGGCACTCGCCTCCTTCGTAGCGGGCAAGACGTCGTTCCTGTCGATCGTGGACACCATCGGCCAGGTTCTCGGCGAGGCGAACGAATGGCAGAACGACCCCGCGGACGTCGCGGAGGTACTGGCCGCCGAGGACTGGGCACGCGCACGTGCCCGCGAGCTGGTTGGAAGGAACTGAACGTCCCGTGAACACCGTCGTCAACATCCTCGGGGTGCTGCTGTTCGCGTTCGGCATCGCGTTCTCCATCGCGCTGCACGAGTTCGGGCACCTGCTGACCGCGAAGGCCTTCGGCATGAAGGTCACCCGCTACTTCATCGGCTTCGGCCCGAAGCTGTTCTCGTTCCGCAAGGGCGAGACCGAGTACGGCCTGAAGGCGATCCCGGCCGGCGGCTTCTGCGAGATCACCGGCATGACGGCCCTCGAGGACGTGCACCCGGACGACCGCAAGCGCGCCTTCTACAACCAGAAGGTGTGGAAGCGCGTCGTCGTGCTGTCCGCCGGGTCGCTCACGCACTTCCTCCTCGGCTTCATCATCCTGCTGGTCCTCGCGATGTCGCTGGGCCTGCCGAACAACAAGGACGAACCGGTCCTCGCGCAGATCACCGACTGCGTGCAGGACTACACCGTGCCTGTCGACGCGGCCTGCCCCGCCAGTGCCCCGTCCCCGGCGAAGAGCGCGGGCCTGCAGCCCGGCGACCGGATCACCTCGATCGCGGGCAAGCCGATCGCCACCTGGTCGGACATGCAGAAGGTCACCCGCGACCTCAGCGGCCCGAACGAGTTCAAGGTGCTGCGCGACGACAAGGAGCTCGCGCTCACCGTCGACGTGCCGAAGGTCAGCCGCCAGATCTCCGACGGCAAGGGCGGAATCGAGGTGAAGGAGGTCGGCGCGATCGGTGTGATCGTCCAGCAGTCCTTCACCTACGGCCCGGTCGAGGCGGTCCCGGCGGCCGTCGGCTTCACCGGCCAGATGTTCGTGAACACCTGGCAGGGCCTCATGCGCTTCCCGGAGCGCATCCCGGCCGTGGTCAAGGCCATCGGCGGAGGCGAGCGCGACCTCGACACCCCGATCTCGGTGGTGGGCGCCTCCCGCCTGGGCGGCGACGCGGCCGAGCGCGGCCTCTGGGCGTTCTTCATCCTGATGCTCGCGGGCCTGAACTTCTTCGTGGGTGTGTTCAACCTCCTGCCGCTGCTGCCGCTTGACGGTGGTCACATCGCCGTCAACCTGTACGAACGGGTGCGAGACTGGATTCGGAAGCTGCGCGGCAAGCCCGCCGGCGCCCCGGTCAACTACATGCGCCTGCTGCCCCTCACCTACGTGGTCATCTTCATCGGCGGCGCCATCACGCTGCTGACCGTGACCGCAGACATCGTCAACCCGATCAGGTTGCAATAAGAGTGATCCACGGAAAGGTGCACAACCCATGAGTGACGGCGTGATGCTCGGAATGCCGGCACTGCCGCCGCCGGTGCTGTCGGAACGCCGCAAGACCCGGCAGCTGATGGTCGGCAACGTCGGTGTCGGCAGCGAGTTCCCCGTCTCCGTCCAGTCGATGACGACGACCCTGACGTCGGACGTCAACGCGACGCTGCAGCAGATCGCGGAGCTCACCGCGGCCGGCTGCGACATCGTCCGGGTCGCCTGCCCCTCGCAGGACGACGCGGACGCGCTGCCGGCGATCGCCAGGAAGTCCCAGATCCCGGTGATCGCCGACATCCACTTCCAGCCGAAGTACGTCTTCGCCGCGATCGAGGCCGGTTGTGCCGCTGTCCGGGTCAACCCGGGCAACATCCGCAAGTTCGACGACCAGGTGAAGGAGATCGCGGCCGCCGCCAAGGACCACGGCACCCCGATCCGCATCGGCGTCAACGCGGGCTCGCTCGACCCCCGCCTGCTGCAGAAGTACGGCAAGGCCACTCCGGAGGCCCTGGCCGAGAGCGCGATGTGGGAGGCCTCGCTCTTCGCGGAGCACGACTTCCACGACATCAAGATCTCGGTCAAGCACAACGACCCGGTGGTCATGGTCCGCGCCTACGAACTGCTGGCCGAGCAGTGCGACTACCCCCTGCACCTGGGCGTCACGGAGGCCGGCCCAGCCTTCCAGGGCACCATCAAGTCCGCCGTGGCCTTCGGCGCACTCCTCCGCCAGGGCATCGGCGACACGATCCGCGTGTCGCTGAGCGCCCCGCCGGTGGAGGAGATCAAGGTCGGCCACCAGATCCTCCAGTCCCTGAACCTGCGCCCCAGGAAGCTGGAGATCGTCTCCTGCCCGTCCTGCGGCCGGGCCCAGGTAGACGTCTACACGCTCGCCGAGCAGGTCACGGCCGGTCTGGAGGGCATGGAGGTCCCGCTGCGCGTGGCCGTCATGGGCTGCGTCGTGAACGGCCCCGGCGAGGCCCGCGAGGCCGACCTGGGCGTGGCGAGCGGCAACGGCAAGGGCCAGATCTTCGTGAAGGGCAAGGTCATCAAGACCGTCCCCGAACACCAGATCGTGGAGACCCTCATCGAAGAGGCGATGCGAATCGCCGAGGAGATGGAGCCCGTGGAGGGCGAGTCCCCAGCAGTCACCGTCGGCTGACAGAGCAAAACAAGCAAAGGGCGCGTTCCCCGAAGGGGACGCGCCCTGAGCTTTTTCCATGCCTGGCAGGTGGGGTGGTCCCGTCACGAGCAGTGCTCACGCGTTTGCCGCGCCCGAGGGGAGAGG
>NZ_DASVFL010000267.1:0-33945 GCF_036380075.1 Lentzea sp.
CCGAGGTGCCGGACGGGCCGTCGCTGGCCATCGACCCCGAGGAGAGCGCTCTGCTGGGCTCTCTCTCGGTGCGGCTGGGCCAGCTGCTGCGGGTGCTGCCGGACAAGCAGCGCGAGATCCTGCTGCTGCGGGTCGTCGCCGGGCTGACGGCCGAGGAGACCGCGGAGGCGACCGGGTCGACGCCGGGTGCCGTGCGGGTGGCTCAGCACCGCGCCCTGGCGAAGCTGCGGACCTCAGTGGGGGTCGAGGAGCTGATCTGACGGCCGCGGTTCGCGTCGTGGACAAGGAACGGCATCAGAAAAATACTCGTCACGAAATCACTGAATCGGCGGAACGAGCCGGTTTCGATTACGTGGAGTGGCTGTCCGACGGCCGTTACGCCGGGTTATTCACTGCTCCATTCGAGTGACGTTGAAAGTTCTCGATACTTTCCGCATAAGGAGTGACGCGTCGCACGTCTCATTCTCGGGACGTAGACGAGGGGACACTTCGGATGGACAGTTCGGCAGTCAACGCGGAACTCGTCAGACTGGCCGTGCTCGGTGACGGCAAGGCCACTGACCTGCTGCTTCGCTACTTGCGACCGTTGGTGGTGAAGTACTGCCGCGCGCGGGTCGGCCGGTCGGCGACGACCGCGGACGACGTCGCGCAGGACGTGTGCCTGGCCGTGCTGACCGCGCTGCCGAACTACCGGGAGCAGGGCCGGCCGTTCCTCGCGTTCGTGTACGGCATCGCCGCGCACAAGGTCGCCGACGCCCACCGCGCGATCGCTCGTAACCGAGCGGAGCCGGTGGCCGAGGTGCCCGACCAGCCCGCGCGGAACGGCGGACCGGAGGAGGCCGCCCTTCAGGGCGAGCTGAACGGGACGCTCGGGCGGCTGCTGCACCTCCTGCCGGAGAAGCAGCGCGAGATCCTCGTGCTGCGCGTCGTGGTGGGTCTGTCGGCGGAGGAGACCGCGGAGGCCGTGGGCTCGACGCCGGGTGCGGTGCGCGTTGCCCAGCACCGCGCTCTGGGAAGGCTTCGCAAGGAAATCACCGCTCTGAGTGTCCCGATCGGGTGACATTCGTTTGCATTTGTGACTAGTCGTGCGGAGTGCGTGGGGTGGACGTACCCAAACGACATACCTAGAGGGCAGGAAGACGCCGACATAGGGACCAGGGGGCATGGGAAGTTCGGACTCAGCGCGTGCAGCCGAGCAGCTGCACCTGGACGGGGTGCTGGTGCAGCACTTCCGTGAGTGGGGGCTTTCCGGCCCGCGCTGGGACGAGTTCCACCGTCAGCTTCTCGGGCGAGGTCTCGACATCGTTACGAAGCTCGTCCGGTCGGGTGCCATCTTCGCCCGCTGCGACCAGCAGGGTCGTTTCTTGCACCGGCAGGAGATCCCACCGCACGAGGCCGAGGAGCTGGCCAGCGACGCCGTGTACGAGGGGTTCGTCTACTTCCGCGACCGAGGACTCCTCGGCAGGGAGTGGTCCGTCGAGCACGGGCAGCCGTTGAAGGAGTACTTCATCAACGCCTGCGTGCTCGCGTTCCCCAACGTCTACCGCCGCTGGCAGACGAGGGCGAACGGATGGCAGGACGTCCGGCTGGTCGACACCCTGGCCTCGCTCGACAACGTCGTGACCGAGGGGACTCCCGAGGACGCGGTCATCGAGCAGCACGCCGTGAACGCGGCGTTCGCGGCGCTGAGCGAGGACAACAGGCGGTTGCTCTTCCTTCACGACCAGGGCTACTCGCACGCGGAGATCGGTGAGCTGTTGCGGCTCACCCCGCGCGCGGTCGAAGGGCGGCTCAGGCGCGCGCGGCTCTCCGTGCGCCGGCCGCCAGAAGAGGAACGGTGATCTGCGTGGAGTTCACACCCGGCCTGCACCGCAAGGTGCCCGAGGGGACGGTTCAGCGTTCCTCGGTCGGTGGCCCGGTCTCGGCTTCGAGGGGGACGCTCGACGCGTTGGTGGACAGGACCGCCGGGGGCGACAAGGAGCCGGTGGACCCGCCTTCGGCCTCCTACTACACGGGCCGGCCCGAGGCGGCCGACGACCACGTCGCGCGCGCTGTGGCCGGCGACCGCAGGGCGCTCGAACGGCTGCTCGGCACCATCCGGCCGTTGGTGGTCCGGTACTGCCGTGCGCGCGTCGGCACGTTCGCGTCGGCCGATGACGTCGCACAGGACGTGTGTCTGGCCGTGCTGACGGCGTTGCCGTCGTACCGCGACCAGGGCCGGCCGTTCCTCGCGTTCGTCTACGGGATCGCGGCGCACAAGGTGGCCGACTCGTTCCGCAGCTTCTCGCGCAACCGCGCGGAGGCCGTGCCGGAGCTGCCCGAGTCGATGGACACCGCCGCCGGGCCCGAGCAGCGGGCGATGCAGGGCGAGCTCTCCGACCAGATGGCGACGCTGCTGCGGGTGCTGCCGGAGAAGCAGCGCGAGATCGTCGTGCTGCGGGTGATGGTCGGGTTGTCCGCGGAGGAGACCGCGGAGGCCGTCGGGTCGACGCCCGGCGCGGTGCGGGTGGCCCAGCACCGGGCGCTGACCCGGCTGCGCAAGGAGATCAACAACGCCAACGGGTGAGGTTGGCGATCTCCTGCGGGCTGGCGTCCTCGTAGCGCTCCAGCTCGCCACGGCGGACGTCGACCAGCGCGGGTCGACGTGGAGGCCCTCCGGCAGGGTGGATCCGGAGGCGATGCCGTCGAGACCGGCCGCGATCACCCCGGTGACGACCAGGTACGGGTTCGCGGCGAGGTCGAAGCACTTGACTTCCAGGTTGTCCTGGATCAGCCGCAGCGCGGTCTCGCGGTTCTCCTCGCCCCACGCCACGAACGGCGCCGACCACGTGTGCGGCACGAGCCTGAGGTAGCTCGCGAGAGAGGGACAGCCGATCGCGCACAACGCGCGGAGGTGGTTGAGCACGCCCGCGCTGAACTGCCTCGCCTCGTCCTGGAAGCCGTCGAAGAGGTTCGTGCCGTCGCGCCACAGGCTGAGGTGCAGGTGGCCGCCGTTGCCGACGCCGCCGGGTACCTCGCGCAGGTGTTCCCGCACGTGTTCTGCGACCTGGGGCTGGCGACGCACGGGCTGGGGCGCCAGGCGTCGCGCGTGTTCGCCGAGGCGCTGGAGATCGTGCCGTACGGGAAGTTCCTGTTCTCGTCCGACGCCTTCGGCCTGCCCGAGCTGTACTACCTCGGCGCGTTGCTGTTCCGGCAGGCGTTGTCGGACTTCCTGGCGGACGGGTTGCGGCGCGACGCGTTCCTCGAGGAGGACGCGCACCGGATCGCGCGGCTGATCGCGTCGGAGAACGCCGCTCGGGTGTACGAACTGTAGGATTTGGATCGAACTGACGTTCGAGGAGGGTGTTCATGGGTCGCAGTGCGAACCTGCCACGCGGCCTGGTCGATCGCTTCCGCGCGCGTGACGGCGTCTGGCCGGACGACACGGGCTGCCGGATGCTGCACGTCGACATGGACGCCTTCTACGCGTCGGTGGAGATCCGCGAACGTCCCGAGCTCGCGTCCGTGCCCGTCGTCGTCGGCGGCGTGAGCGGTCGTGGTGTCGTGTGTTCCGCGAACTACCTCGCGCGTGAGTACGGCGTGCGGTCCGCGATGCCCACCGCCCACGCGCGACGCCTGATCCCGCACGCCGTGTACCTGCCGCCGCAGTTCGACCTCTACCACGAGGTCTCACGCGGGGTCATGGCGATCTTCCGCGACATCACGCCGCTGGTGGAGCCGCTCTCGCTGGACGAGGCGTTCCTGGATGTCGGTGGAGCGCTGCGCCGGCTCGGCCTCACGCCGGGCGGGGTGGGGGAGCTGATCCGGTCCCGCGTGCTCGCCGACCACGGCGTGACCTGCTCCGTCGGGGTGGGGCCGACGAAGTTCCTCGCGAAGCTCGCCTCCGGCATGTGCAAGCCCGACGGCATGATGGTCGTTCCCGCGTCCTCGGTGCTGGAGTTCCTGCACCCGCTGCCGGTGTCGGCGCTGTGGGGCGTGGGCGCGAAGACCGCCGCGCGCCTGGAGGAACTGGGGCTGGGGACCGTCGGCCAAGTCGCCGCCACGCCGCTCCCGCGCCTGCGCCGGCTGATCGGCGTGGCGCTGGCGGAACACCTCCACGGCTTGGCCGCGGGCGTGGACGACCGCGCCGTGGTGCCGACGTCGCGCGAGAAGTCGATCGGCGCCGAGGAGACCTTCGAGGTCGACCACCTCGACCGCGCCCTGCTGCGCCGCGAGCTGCTGCGGCTGTCCGAGCGCTCGGCGTCGTCGTTGCGGCTCAAGGGCCTGCGGGGCCGGACGGTGTCCATCAAGGTGCGCTTCGCCGACTTCACGACGATCACGCGCTCCCGCACGCTGCCCGTGGCGACCGACGTGACCCAGGAGGTCTACCGCACCGCCGCGGAACTCCTGGACACCCAGGTCCCGCCCGGCGCGGTCCGCCTGATCGGCGTCCGCATAGAGGGTCTTGACAACGCCGACTCCGCCCAGCAGCTGGTCTTCGACGCCCCGGAGAACGGCTGGCGCGAAGCCGACCAAGCCGCTGACCAGGCCCGTTCCCGCTTCGGCTCGCTCGCCGTCCGCCCGGCCTCACTGCTGCGCGACAGTCCGGAGAGGACCGGCCAGACCGCTCCGAAGCCCGAGTGATCGCGACCTGTCCACAACCCGGAAGTTGTCCACAGCTTCCCGATCCACCGGCCTCCCCCGGCTCCCACCACCCCACCATTGACCCATGCGCCACCCCATCGACCTGGAAGCCCTGGGCACCCTCTTCGTCCACCGGGTAGCCCCGGTAGCGGCCCTGCTCCACATAGGACTGTCCGCGTCCCTGATCGACCAGCGCTCGCGGCCCGGCGGCCCCTGGCAGCGCCTGTTCCCCGGCATCTTCCTGCTGTCGAGGGCGGGCCCCTCCCGCGAACAGCTGGTGCAGGCGGCCCTGCTCTACGCGGGCGAACGAGCCATGCTCACCGCCTTCGACGCCCTGTACCTGCACGGCATGAGATCCGTGCTGCCCACGGCGGACGCCATCCACGTCCTGGCCCCACGCCACTCCAGGGCCTGGGGCCACGCCACCCTGCGCCTGGAACGGACAGACCGCCTCCCCCGCCCGGCACTGCGCCGCGGCTTCCACGTGGCTCCGCTGGAACGAGCGGCGGTCGACGCGATCCGCCGGACCCGCTCGATCGCCGACACGAAGGCCATCCTCGACGAGGTCACCCACTACGTCGGCGTCCCAGCCCTCCGCGCGGAACTGGCCCTGGCCCCGCGCAAGGGCACCACCCTGGCCCGCAAACTCCTGGGCGAGTCCCCGGCCCGCCAGCTGGAACGAGCAGTGATGGACCGCCGCCCCCTCGCTGTCCCGCAGTCCCGCACCCCGCTGGCCATCAGCTGACCACCCTCATGGCCCGGTGCCAGTCCCGCCGTTCGAGGCAGGCACCGGACCTCACAACCTCTGCACGCCAACGCAGCTCCGCTTTGCGACGACCTCGCGCCCAGCCTGGGGATCCGCCACCCGCGGCTCTCACCCCGCACCTCGCGTCCGCCGGCCAACCAGCCGCCGGCGTTCGTGCTCCTCTGTTTCGCGGCACTCTCAGTCTCGGCCCACCCGCGGCAAGTGCTTGGGAGGCCCGCGAAACCCACTCCAACCCCGGAACCTGCCCCAACCCCGGAACCTGCCCCAACCCGGAACCTGCCCCAACCGGCAACCTGCCGCCAGGTCCGCTCTCGACCTGCGTGCCGCCCACCCGACAACTTGCGGTACCGGTGCTGCCTATCCCAGTCCGCGGTCCTGGTGTCCCTCAACCCGCTTTCCCGATCGCATTTCTGCCCGAAGGCTGGTCGGCACGCCCCCGGTGCCGTCGGGCGTCGAAGCCCTCGACCCCGGAACCTGCCGCCAAGCCCACCCTCGATCCGCGTGCCGCCCAGCCGACAACCTCGGCGCCGTGGTAGCCCCGAGCTCCACTCGTGGAGCCTCACGGCGCCCGCGCTCGGTCCCCACCCACTGATCACCCGCCACCCGGCGAAACCCCTTCACCCCGAACGAAAGGAGCCTTCACCGTGTAGCAGCCCGAACCCCGTTCACCTCGCCTGAGGCCCGAACCCCGCGAGCCGACGGACGGTGCGCGGGCGGGACGACCCCGCCCGCGCACCCGGCCTCACGCGCGCCGGTACTGCGCGGGCGACCCGACGGTCGCCGGGTCTTCATAGCTGCCGGCCTTGCCGCGGTCGACGTGGAACGTCGTCAGCGTCGACACCGGCGACGCCGAGTCCCGCCGGTCGCCGATCACCCGCATGTGCGTGGTGAACCGCTGCGGCGTCACCTCGTACACGTCGTAGCCGTACCTGTTGCCCTCGAAGTACTTCAGGTGCGGGTTCGCCGCGCCCATCACCGGGCCGTTGACCGCGTTCCACTCCGGCGAGTACGCGCCGGAGGTCACCGAGTGCGCGGTGAACTCCGTGCCGATCACCGGAGAGGAGGTGTCGTCGAAGTCCGGGCGGATGTCGTCCACGAACGCCGAGTGCCAGTCGCCGGTGAGCACGACCAGGTCCTTCAGGCCCTCGGTGGCGACGTGGCCGAGCACCTCGCGGCGTTCGGCCAGGAAGCCGTCCCACTGGTCGGTGAAGTAGTAGCCGCCGCCCGTGCGGGCCAGCTGCGAGAGCATGATCGAGTTGATCCACACCTGCCACGCCTCGCGGGCGCCCGAGATGCCGTCGAGCAGCCACCGCTTCTGCTCGGCGCCCAGGATCGTGCCGTTCGGCAGGTTCTGCGCGGACCGGAACTGCCGCAGGTCGAGCACCGTGAGGTCGAGCAGCGAACCCCACTGGCGGCGGCGGTGGATCTCCGGTTCGAGAGCGCTCCCACTGCGCACCGGCAGGTGCTCGTACCAGGCCTGGTAAGCGGCGGCGCGGCGCTTCACGAACGGGGCCGCACCCTCGGTGCCGCTGTAGTCGTTGGCGACCTCGTGGTCGTCCCAGGTCAGGTAGAACGGGTGCGCCGCATGGGCGTCGCGCAGCGACGGGTCGCCCTTGTACAGGGCGTGGCGGCGCCGGTAGTCCGCAAGGGACAGCACCGCGGGGCCCTCGTGGTCGCGCACGGGCGTGCCGCCGACCTGGCCGTGTTCGTAGATGTAGTCGCCGAGGTGCACGACGAAGTCCAGGTTCTCGGCGGCGATCCCGCGGTGGGCCGCGTAGAAGCCGTCGTGGAAAGCCTGGCAGTTCGCCGTGGCGAACCGGACGCGCGAGACCGGGCCGACGGGTGCGGTGCGCGTGCGGCCCACCCGGCTGCGCTTGCCGAGCGCGGAGAACTGGTAGTAGTAGGTGCGGCCGGGCACGAGACCGTGCACTGGCACGTGCACGCTGTGCCCCAACAGCTTCGACGCGGCGACGCTGCCGGACGCGACCCGGGACCGCATCCCGCGGTCGGTGGCGACCGCCCACCCGACCTCGACGACCTCGGGCAGCGGCTGCTCGAACGCGAGCGGTTCCGGGGCGAGCCGCGTCCACAGGACCACGCTGTCCGGCAACGGGTCCCCGGAGCCGACGCCCAGGGTGAACGGCGCCGCGTCCCACGACGCGCCGAGGTCGAGCGCGGCCGCGTGGGCCTCCACAGGCGACAGACCCGCGGCCAACGGCCACACGGTGCCGAGAGCGCCGGCGGCGGCCGCGGCGCGCAGGAGATCACGTCGGTTCAGCATCAGCGGCTCCTGACCGTGAAGGAGATGTTGTCCGCGTAGCCGTCGTTCGACGTGCCGCTGCCGGACCGGGTCATCTGCAGGGTCACCACGGCGGTGCGGCTGCCGGGCGGCACGGTGCCCTCGGACCGCTGCTCGACGAGACCGGTGCGGCCGGAGCGCTCCTCCGCGGTCACCGGGCCGAGCACGACCAGACCGCGTGGTGTGCCACCGGTGTCGAGGAACTCGACGGACAGCCGGGCGCCGTCCTGTTGCGAGGCGTAGCCGCCGAGCCACGCGGAGACCACGAACTGAGACGCGCGGGCCGGCAGCGTCACGCTCTGTCGCAGGGTGCTCAGGGGTGTGTCGCCGCCGCCGAAGAACGCGGCACCGCGCGAAGCCGGACCCGGATCACCGGGTCCCGGATACCCCTGGCCCGTGTCGTACCGGAGCACCACGGGGGCGCCCGCGACGGTGAGCCAGCCGGTCAGGCCCTGCTCCGCGTCGCCGTTCACGATGAGTTCGGTCATGCGACTGATCCGAGCAAGCGGGGCTTGCGCTGTCGAGTCTCGTGCCCGAACGCGGTGTGAACGGAAGGCCACAAGGGCCGGTTGGGGGCCTCCCGGCGGCCCCGCCGCTGCCCCAGGAGGATGATGGTGACAGAACCGACCGGTATGAGAAGGGCCACTGGGTAGTCGCCGGGCCCCGCGACTCGTATCCTGGAAGATGACGTCCCCAGGGTGGGTCGTCCGCCGGGTTCGGCGGAAACCGAGAACACCCGGCGCCCGCGACCGCTGTGCCGGAGGAGGAACGATGCCACTCTCCGAGCACGAGCAGCGACTGCTCGACCAGATCGAGCGCGCGCTCTACGCCGAGGACCCGAAGTTCGCATCCACCGTACGAGGCGCCAAGTTGCGGAGGCCGTCCAAGCGGCGCCGCGTACAGGGCATCGTGTTGTTCGTGGTCGGTGTGGCCGCGCTCATCGCCGGCGTGATGCTGCCGCAGCTCGCGATCGCCAGCATCCCCGTGGTCAGCGTCTTCGGGTTCCTGCTCATGTTCTTCGGTCTGCTCATCGTCGTGACGACGTTGCGTCGCGGTGACCAGGTCGCGGAGGGCGTGCAGGAGGACGGCAAGCCAGCGCGCAGCCGCAGCTCGTTCTCCGAACGGATGGAAGAGCGCTTCCGCCGTCGCTTCGACGAGGAGCAGTAACAACTTCCAGCTCCACGACAACGGGCCCGCACCCCACCGGGGGAGCGGGCCCGTCGCTTGGTTCGGAAGGTCTAGACCCCGACCGTCTCGCGTTCCGGCGTCTCGGCCACCGGCGCGGGCGCCGGCCTCAGCACCGACTTCGGGAACAGCCGCGCCCGCAACGACAGCGGGGCGTTCTGCCGCAACGACTGCCGCACCGCCGCCAGCGCTCCCGGCAACGCCGGGTCGGCCGTCGGGTTCGCGCTGTACCAGGACCGCTCGATCGCGCCGATGACCGTGCGCAGACCGGTCCTGCCCGCCTCGTCCAGGTTGTGCTCGCGCGCCAGCCGGCGGGCGGCGGCCCTGATCGTCTCGGCACCGGGCACCGAGGCGCCGCGGTCGACCGACTCCGCCATGAGCTCGTTCCACGCCGCCGTCGACGCTCCCGGACCGAGCTTGGCGACCTCCTGCAACCGGCCGCGGCGACGCAGCGCACGGATCGCCGCGGGGGCGGCCGCGACGAACAGGGCGAGCACGACCGCCATCAGGACGTACGACAGCCATGCCACGGCCAGCAGCACCACGATCGCCCACAGCGCGACCGACGCCACCAGGCTCCAGCGCCGCGTCGACGCTTGCAGGCTTCGGGACCGCGCCGCGTCCGGTGACCTGTCCTGCTCCGGTGCCGGCGGTGACTCATCCCGCTTGACCAGGACCATGCGCAGCACCTGGGCGGCCAGCGCGAGCACGAAGGCTCCGAGCAAAGCCCACGGAACCCAGTTCTTCGAGGTGTCCTCCTGCGAACCCTGCGCCACGGTCTGGTCGCCGCCGTCGTCCTCGGCCGACGCCGACTGCTGCGCGGACCCGGACGCCGACGGCGACGCCGACTCGGTCTTCGTCGACGCCGTGGGCTGCTCCTCCGCACCCGGCGCGGTCTCGCGCAGGTACGGCGGCACGATGCCGCGGCCGTCGGAGATCGGGGTCGGGTCGAACGTCATCCAGCCGTAGCCGGGGAAGAAGATCTCGACCCACGCGTGCGCGTCGTCGGTGCTGATCACGCGGTAGGCGTTGTCCGGGGCCGCGACACCGGCGGTGAAGCCGATCGCGACCCGCGACGGCAGACCGACCACGCGGGCCATCACGGCCATCGCCGACGCGTACTGCTCGCAGTAGCCGACCTTCGACTTCGTCACGAAGTCGGTCAGGGCGTCCTTCGTGACGTCGCCCTGGGTCCGGAGGTCGTACTTGAAGTCGCTGGTCGGGCTGTTGAAGAACGCCGTGAGCGCGGCGGCCTTGTCGAAGTCGTTGGTGGCGTCCTTCACGATGCTGTTCGCGAGGTCGACCACGGGCTGCTCGACGCCCTCGAACTTGTAGTACTCGCCGTCCACCAGGTTCTTCGGACCGGACGCCAGCCGCAACGACTGCTTCGTCGGCGTCGACAGCACCGCGTCGATCTCGTACGGCTCCGGCTCGCGTTCCCGCTGCGAGAAGACGACGCCCTTCTTGGCGTCGAAGCGGTAGTCGTCCTCGGGGGTGTCGATGCGGCGGACCGAGCCGTAGGTCGGCAGCCAGAAGCTCTTCCAGTCGCGCGGCTCGATGTTGATCCGCGTCGTCTTGCCCTCACCGCGGTCGCCCGGCTGCAGCGGCAGCTCGCCGCGCGCGGGCTGGCCCCCGGGGTCGGTGCCGCGTTCCCAGCCCTTGTTCGGCACGTACCGGGCGAGCGTGGTCGCGCGCATGTACGTGAGGTCCGACAGGCCCCGCACGTAGAAGATCTCGGTGGTCTTGCCGCGGTTGAGCATGCCGCGCAACGACGTCATCTCGCTCAGCCCGATGCCGCCCTTGCCACCGCCACCCGCGCCGCCGCCCGGCAGCCTGCCGACCGTGCCGACGATCGTGAACCCGGCGCCGACGACCAGTGCGATCACCATCGCGACGCTCGCCACCGTCAGCGCGGAACCACCGGACCCGCTCGCCGAGCCGGACCCCAGCCTGCCGCGCCACGCCTCGTGCCGGTGCTGGCCGTCGACCGCGAGCAGCATCGCGAACGCCGCCGCGCCCAGCACGAACGTCCAGAACGGCAGCATCTCGTCGGCCAGCGACGCGGGCACCGCGAACACGCACAGCAGCACCAGCCCGGACGCCGCCGGAGCCGCTGCCGCCACGGCCAGCGTGTCCACCAGCACCGCGACCAGGCCGATCGCCAGCACCACCAGCGCCTGGATCGCCGGCGTCGCGTGCACCGGCGGCACCCCGGTCTGCACCTGCGCGACCGACTCCGCGAGCACGTCGCCGAGCTCGCCCAGCGCATCGGGACCGGGGATGAACAGGAAGATGCCCGACCGCGTGTGCAACGCCGTGAGCAGGCACAGCAGCACCGCGACCTGGGCGATCGCCACCAGCGGCGGGGTCAGCCGGGTCGCGCGCAGGAACGCGCCGGTCACGGTGATCGCCACGATCACCACGCCGATGCGCACCAGCCACAGGTCGCCCTCGATCACGCCCGAGAGGGCGGTCGACGCGCACAGCACGGCCAGCGCCGCGATCCACGGCGTCGCCGACGTGAACCACTCCGGCTCCCTGCCCTTCGCGGGCGCGGTGGAACGGGTCGCCATCTCAGACCACCTCCGAGCGAACCGACGGTCCCCGGTTGCCTGCCGAGGCGCACAACTCCTGCCACACCTGCTGCATCGACGCCGACGGCTTCGCGATCGCCACGCCCCAGCCCGCGCCGGTCAGCAGCCGCCGCGCGTCGTCGGGGTCGGGAGCCGCCGAGTCGGTGGCCCCGGCCCAGGCGCTCACGTCGAGCAGCACGGCCAGGCTGCGCGTGCCGCGCGGCCGGTACCGGATCAGCTCCTCCACCGACGCCGGCGACACACCGCCGAGCACCGCGATGACCTCCTGGCCGGCGCCGGGGTCGATCCCGCCGCTCAGCTCACGCCGGTGCGACCCCTGCAGGGCCGCGAGCGAGTCCAGCACCACGTGGTCGCTGTGCCCGCCCTCGGCCGACCCACCCGCGAGCACCCGCCCGTCCTCGGAGACCAGGCGCACCTGGTGGCCGAAGTGGTGCAGGTGCAGGCAGATCGACGCCACGAACGAGATCGCCCATTCGAGCGACGCCGCCGGTCCGCTGCCACGGTGCGCGTGCACCCGGTGGTCGAGCAGCACCGTCGTGCCGCCGCGCCACGGGCGTTCCTCGACGCGCACCATCAGCTCGTCGCGCCGGGCCGTGGACCGCCAGTGGACCTTCCGCAGGTCGTCGCCGTGGCGGTACGGCCGCACCACCGCGTCGTCCTCGCCCTGCCCCGCGCGCAGCCGCACCGAGCCGTCGTCGCCCGCGCCCATGCCGGAACCACCGGGCAGCCCGGCCAGCCGGACCACCCGCGGCACGACGACCAGGCGGGAGCGGCCGGCGAGCTCGCGGTCGAACTCGGCGAGGCCGAACGGGTCGGTGATCCGCGCCATCAGCGGCCCGACCTGCTGGACCCCGCGCATCACCGGCTTGAGCGGGTAGCGCAGCGTCGTGGGCGTGTTGCGGGGCAGCCGCTCGACGAGGAACCGCGGCCGCGCCCCCAGCGCGTACGGCACGGTGTCCTCCAGCATCAGGCCGCCCGTGGGCAGCCGGCCAGTGCTGCGCAGGTCGAGCTTCACCTCGGACGCCGCCCCGACCGGGACCCGGCTCGGCGCCAGGTACCGGGCGGCGTGCAGCCCCACCCTGGCCCTCGTCGCGAGCCACGCCGCCAGCAGCGGCAGCGCGATGACGAAGGCGGCGACCCTGAGCAGGTCGCGCTCGTTCAGGACCGCGGCGCACACTCCGGCGGCGAACCCCGCGGCCAGCAAGCATCGTCCGCGTGTGGTCAGACCGGAGAGTGCGGTGCGCATCGTCAGCGAGGAGTCCCTGCGTTGTTGTTGTTCATGCTCCGGACGAACGCCGCGCTCGGGTCCAGTGCCGCCGTCGGCACCGGCACGCGCTGCAGCAGCGCCCTGACCAGCTCGGCGGGGGACCGGCGCGCGGCCTGCGCCTCCGCCGTCAGTACGAGCCGGTGGGCCAGCACCGGGATCGCGATCGAGTGGATGTCGTCCGGCACCACGAAGTCGCGGCCGGCGAGCGCGGCCTGCGCGCGGGCGGCGCGGACGAGGTGCAGGGTCGACCGCGGCGAGGCGCCCAGTCGCAGCTCCGGCAGCCGGCGCGTGGCCGACACCAGCTCGACGGCGTAGCGGCGCACCTCGGGGGAGAGGTGCACGCGGCGCACGGCCTCGATCAGCCGCAGGATCTGGGCGGCGTCCGACACGGGCCGCAGGTCGTCGAGCGGGTTGTGGCCCGCGTGCTCGTCGACCATCGCGAGCTCGGCCTGCGGGTCCGGGTAACCGACCGACACGCGCGCGGTGAAGCGGTCGCGCTGCGCCTCCGGGAGGGCGTAGGTGCCCTCCATCTCGATCGGGTTCTGCGTCGCGATCACCATGAACGGCGAGCCCAGCGGGTAGGTGTTCGCGTCGACCGTGACCTGGTGCTCCTCCATGCACTCCAGCAGCGCGGACTGCGTCTTGGGGGAGGCGCGGTTGATCTCGTCGCCGACGACGATGTTCGCGAAGATCGGGCCCGGCCGGAACTCGAAGTCGTTCTCCTGCCGGTTGTAGATCGACGAGCCGGTGATGTCGCTCGGCAGCAGGTCGGGCGTGAACTGCACCCGGCTCACCGTGCAGTCGATCGAGCGGGCGAGCGCTTTCGCCAGCGAGGTCTTGCCGACGCCCGGCACGTCCTCGACCAGAAGGTGCCCCTCGGCGAGCAGTGTCACGAGAGCGAGGCGGACCACGTCGGGTTTGCCGACGAGCACCCGCTCCACGTTGGCGGCGATCCGCTGGACGGCGCCGTGCAACTCTCCCAGGACCTGATCGACCGGCGCATGATTGTTCGCGCTTGGGCTTCCCGGTGTCACTAAACCTCCAGCAGCCGTGTCCGGAACACGGACGTGTGAGCGTTTCACGCAGTGTGTCAAACCACGGCTAAGTGCCCTACACCTGCGGGCTGCATCGGGTTCGCTCCACCAGTTTCCACCTTCCCCCACCAACCCGCCCCAACCCCATGTTTTGGCCGAAATTTCTAGGCCGTTCGAGTGGCAAATCAGGGTTGGAGGCTCACCCGCGAAGGTGGCACCTGATCGTTTCCCCCACCGTCCCCCCACGCCGCCCCACGGCTCCGACCTGGGAAAACAGGGTGCGACATGGTGCGCGGACACCTGTTTCAACGTTGACTGTGGTGAAAAGTGGGGTACTGTGGCGGCCGGTGGGGCAGACGGGGGCTCCACCGCCGGTCCGTCGCCCGGCGAGGGAGGTGGCTGCCGATGTTCCTCGGCACTCACTACCCGCGCCTGGACGACAAGGGCCGGCTGACACTGCCTGCGAAGTTCCGGGACGAACTGGCGGGAGGTCTCATGGTCACCAAGGGCCAGGACCACTGCCTGTACGTGTTCCCCCGGGCTGAGTTCGAGCAGATGGCGAGGAAGGTCGCCGAGGCGCCGTTCACCAACGACGCCGTACGCGCCTACCAGCGGTATCTGTTCGCAGGTACGGACGAGCAGCGTCCGGACGGTCAGGGCCGAGTCCTGATCGCACCGGAACTGCGGCGGTACGCCGGGCTGACCAAGGAGTGCGTGGTCGTCGGCGCGTTCACCAGGTTGGAGATCTGGGACGCGGCGGCCTGGCAGACCTATCTCGACGAGCACGAGGACGGCTACGCCACGGCTCGCGAGGAGGTCATACCGGGCGTCTTCTGATGGCGGTCAGCCGAGCAACAGGCCGGATGTTCCACACGCGATTCGGGTGCCGTGAGGCCTCGGTCCGCTCGACTATCGGCCCTGGCGCACCTTCCCCGGCGCCAGGTTCGACGGGCGGGCGGGGACCTGACGTCACCCGAACTCGCATCCAGGGGAGTAGAGGGACGATGGATCAGCCGCGGCACGTTCCGGTGCTGCTGGACCGCGTCCTGGAACTGCTCGCTCCGGCGCTGGAGGGCAGGCCCGCCGTCGTCGTCGACACGACGCTCGGCATGGGCGGCCACTCCGACGCGCTGTTGAGCGCCCACCCCGAGCTGACCCTCGTCGGGCTCGACCGCGACCCCCAGGCCATCGAGATGGCGGGCAAGCGCCTCGCGCACCACGGCGACCGGGTCAAGCTCGTCAACGTCACCTACGACCACATCGACGAGGCCGTCGCGGACCTCGGCTTCCGGCACGTCGACGGCGTGCTGATGGACCTGGGCGTGTCCTCGTTGCAGCTCGACGAGGAGGAACGCGGCTTCGCGTACTCGAAGGACGCCCCGCTCGACATGCGGATGTCCAAGGGCACCGGCATGACGGCGGCGGACGTGCTGAACACGTACGCGCACGGCGACCTGGCGCGGATCCTCTCGACCTACGGCGAGGAGCGGTTCGCGGGCAAGATCGCGTCCGCGGTGCTCAGGGAGCGCGAGAAGGAGCCGTTCACCAACTCCGGCCGGCTCGTCGAGCTGCTCTACGCCGTGGTGCCCGCGGCGTCGCGGCGCACCGGCGGGCACCCGGCCAAGCGCACGTTCCAGGCGTTGCGGATCGAGGTCAACGGCGAGCTGGAGTCGTTGCGGCTGGCCCTCCCGGCGGCGCTGGGCGTGCTGGGCGTGGGCGGGCGGATCGTCGTCGAGTCGTACCAGTCCCTCGAGGACAGGATGGTCAAGCAGGCGTTCGCGGAGCTGGCGAAGTCGAAGACGCCGCCGGGTCTGCCCGTCGAGCTCCCCGGCCACGGGCCGGAGCTCAGGTTGCTCACGAGGGGCGCGGAGCTCGCGTCCGAGCAGGAGATCGAGGACAACCCGCGTGCGGCGCCGGTGCGGCTGCGGGCGGCGGAACGGATCGGAGACCCGAGATGACGGCACCCGCACGGGTCGGTGGGTCGTCGCCCCGAGACCCCTCCAGGAAGAAGACAGAGGACCGCGACAAGGCGCGGCGCCGCAGCGCCGGTGCCGAACGCGCCTACGCGCGGCGGGCCCAGCGCGCCCAGAACCTGCGCGGAGGTGCCGCGGCACCACAGGCCAAGCAGGTGTCGAAGGCGCCGTTCGTCGTGCTCGTCATGCTCGTGCTCGGCGCGGGCATCGCCGGGATCATGTACTTCTCGACCCAGGCCGCCGCCGACACCTACCGCCTGCAGGAGGCGCGGTCGGAGGCGGAGAAGCTGACGTTGCAGATGGAGCAGCTGCGCCGCGAGGTGGCGCTGCTCGAGTCGCCGACCGACCTCGCGCGCCGGGCCACCGAGATGGGCCTGGTCGAGCCGTCGAACCCGGCGCGGCTGCGGCAGAACCCGGACGGGTCGGTCGAGGAGTTCGGCAAGCCGAGCGCGCCGACCAAGTCGACGCCCCCGCCCCCGCCGTCCTCCGAACCGCCCCCTCCACCGGCCGGCCAGACGCCCCCGGCGGGGCAGACGACGCCACCGGCCGGTGAGCAGCAGGGGCAGGCCCAGGGCCAGAACCCGCCGGCGGGTGGCTGATGCCCGGTCCGCAGCAGAAGGGGCCGCGCCGCCCGTTGTCGGTGCGCGGCCCCCGCCCGGCCGCCCGGTCGGGCGGCAACAACAAGGTGCGCCTGGCCGTCGGCCGCGTCCTGCTGATCGGCGCGCTGCTGATCGCGGGCGTGAAGCTCGTGCAGGTGCAGGGCATCCAGGCCGGTGAGCTCGCGCAGCAGGCGGAGGCGCAGCGGATCACCAACCAGAACATCCCCGCCGAGCGCGGCTCGATCCTCGACCGCAACGGCAACCAGCTCGCGTTCTCGATCGAGGTGCGCGCGCTCTACATCCTCCCGCAGCGCGCCAGGAAGTCCTGGGACGAGGCGCGCGCGAAGGACCCCGAGCAGTACCCGCTGTCCTACGAGGACCACTCGCGCGAGGTCGCCAAGTTCATCTCGTCGACCCTCGGCCCGGAGGTCAACGGCGAGAAGACCGACGAGGAGTCGGTCTTCAAGCAGCTCGTGAAGGACATCAGCTACGAGGTCCTGGTCAGCGAGGCCGAGCCGGCCAAGGCCGCGAAGATCGTCGGCAAGTACCCGGCCGAGATCGGCTCCGAGTACCGCTCGAAGCGCATCTACCCGAACGGCGAGCTGGCGTCGAACATCATCGGCGCCGCCAACTGGCGCCAGGACGAGAAGCCGCCGACGACCCAGGGCATCCTCGGCCTGGAGAGCGCGCAGGACAACCTGCTGGCCGGTCGGATGGGCCGCCGCGTGGTCGACACGATGTCCGGCGACGACACCGTCGTCATCCCGAACACCGAGCGCGAGCTCGTGAAGCCGCAGCCGGGCAAGAGCCTGGAGCTGACGATCGACATCGACACGCAGTACGCCGTCCAGCGCATGGTCAGCGACTACGTGAAGAAGTCGGGCGCCAAGAACGGCTCCGCGGTCGTGCTCGACAGCCGCACCGGCGAGATCGTCGCGATGGCCAACGACAAGACCTACGACCCGACCGACTTCGGCAAGGCGAACGAGGACCAGCTGCGCAACGGCGCGGTCTCGTCGAGCTTCGAGCCCGGTTCGGTGAACAAGATCGTCACGGCCGCCGCGGCCGTCGAGTACGGCCTGTTCAAGCCGGACGACGTGCTCCAGGTGCCGGGGTCGCTGAAGGTCGCCGACCGGGTCATCCGGGACGCGTGGACGCACGGCACCGTGCCCATGTCGTTCACCGGCGTGTTCGCGAAGTCGTCCAACGTCGGCACGCTCATGGCCGCGCAGGAGGTCGGCAAGGAGCGCTACGCCGAGATGCTGCAGAAGTTCGGCCTCGGCAAGCGCACCCAGTCGGGCGTGCCGGCCGAGGAGGCCGGTGTCGTGCCGCCGCTCAACCAGTGGTCCGGCTCGACGTTCGGCAACCTGCCGATCGGCCAGGGCCTCTCGATGACGCTGCTCCAGATGACCGGCATGTACCAGGCCATCGCCAACGACGGCGTGCGCGTCCCGCCGAGGCTGGTCCGCGCCGAGATCGGCGAGGAGGGCGCGCGCTCGGAGAAGCAGCGGCCCGAGGGTGTGCGCGTGGTGTCGGCGGAGACCGCGAAGACCGTGCGCAACATGTTCCGCTCGGTCACGCAGTCGGACCCGCGGGACGCGAACCAGAACGGCACGGGCAAGGCGGCGGCGCTGCCGGGCTTCCAGATCGCCGGCAAGACCGGCACGGCGCAGCAGATCGACCCGACCTGCAAGTGCTACTCGCAGTCGCAGTACTGGATCACGTTCGCCGGCATCCTGCCCGCGGACAACCCGCGCTACGTCGTCGGCATCATGCTCGACGCCCCGAACGGCACCCAGTTCAGCTCGTCGGCCGCGCCGCTGTTCCACGACATCGCGACGTTCCTGACGCAGCGGTTCCAGGTGCCGATGTCGGTGGAGCAGACGCCGTTCGTGCAGCTGCAGCTGTAGGGCCGAGGCGCCGCGCGGGGTGGTCCCGTGTGGCGCCTCGCACTCGTTCAGCGCCTTTCTGAGCTGAATCTCAAGGCCAGCTCAAGATCGAATTGTTTTTTCGGGCCGTTGTGCGCCTGAAAGTCAAGGTTGACTCAAGACGCGTCATGAGGTTCTTCGCGTTGCGTTCTCCATTTCGAAGCCCGAAGTGGTCGCAGCGGAAGGATCAAAATGTTTCTTCGAGTTGTCCTGATCTTGGCGGCAATGATGTCGGTCGCATTTCCTTCCGCAGCGCAGGCGGCGGTTCCGCAGCGCTCGACGCAGTCCTTCTGGCTGCACTGGAACAGCACTCCCGTGACGGACGCGATGATCGCGACGGAGGCTTCGCGCCGGTCGTACATCGTGCTCAACGCCTGGGAGACCGCACTCGCGACCAAGTTCAGGGCGGCGAACCCGAAGATTCAGATCTTCGTCTACAAGGATCTCTCCTCGACGCGCGACTACGCGTGCACGAAGGGAATCGACGACATCTACCTGCCCACCGGAATCGGTTACTGCGCGGCCGACCCGAGGTGGTTCCTCGTCGATCGAAACGGCAAGCGCTTCGAATACGAGGGTTATGCGGGTCACTGGCAGATGGACGTGGGCAACGTCGCGTACCAGAACGCCTGGGCGGACAAGGTGATCGCGTCGAGCAAGGCTTTCGACGGTGTTTTCATGGACAACGCCCTCTTCGCGTGCGACACCTACCACCCCGGTGTGTGCCCGGCCGCCTACCCGACTGACGCCTCCATGCGGAAGGCCTACCTGTCGATGCTGGCCAACACCCGTGCGAAGTTCGTCGCCGCCGGCCTCAAGACCGTCGCCAACCTGTCGAACGCCCGCCTGTACGACGGCGTGTGGGACTCGTACGTCAACTACCTCGACGGCGGCTTCGACGAGTGGTGGCTGACGTTCGGCGACCAGGACATGCTGTCGGAGTACCCGCAGGGCTGGAGCCGTCAGGTCGCCGAGATCAGCGCCAACGAGGCCAAGGGCAAGATGACCTGGGTCCAGCCGCACCACAGCGGCGCCGAGCAGCCGTTCCGCTACGCCTTCGCGAGCTACCTGCTGGCCAAGGGCGACCGCGCCGCCATCACCGAGATCCAGGAGACCGACCGCTACGACGGCGCCTCGCCCTGGCACGCCGAGTACGACTGGAACCTGGGCGCGCCCGCCGGCAAGGCCTACTCCGTCGCCACGAACGTGATGAGGCGCGACTTCGCCTGCGGCACCGTGGTCGTCAACGCGAACCGGACCGGCAGCTCCCCCGTGGTGGTCCCGCTCGGCACGACGACCTACACCACCGAGAAGGGCGTCAAGGTCCGCTCGGTGTCCTTGGCGGGCACGACCGGATCGGTGCTGCGCAAGCCCTGCTAGAAGCCCCTGTCAGAAGCCCTGGGTCCCGGCCCGGTCGTGGTGCGTCGGCTCCTGCCGAGCCACCACGACCGGGCACGACGCGTGGTGGAGCGCGGCCCGCGTGACCAGCCCGACCCCGTCGTGCTGCCCGCCCCGCCCGACGACGACCAGGTCCGAGTCCAGCGCCGCCAGCGCCTCGGCCGGGTGCCGCGACTCGACCGCGACGTCCGGCGTCAGTTCGGGAGCGGTGGTGCGCAGGAACAGCACGGCGCGGCGGACCGCGGCCTCGTCCCTGGGCACCGCTTCGCCGTGCTGGACCGGCGGGTGCACGTGCAGCAGGCGCAACGACGCCCGGCGGGTGCGGCACAGCTCGACGGCGCGCCGCAGCACCACCGGGTCCTCGCAGCCGCCGACGGCCGCGGTGACCACGCCGTACTCGCCGCGGATGGCCTGCGGACGTCCGCGCACCACGACGACTCCGCACCGGGCGCGGCGCAGCACCGGGAGGACGAGGGAGCCCAGTCCCAGGCCGCGGTGCTGCTCTCCCCGGCACCCGAGCACCAGGGTCGCGCTGGAGTCCGACGCCCTGACCAGCGCCGCCACCGGGTCGTCCCCGGTCGGGCGGAAGTGGGCCGTGAGCATCGGCAGCCGGTCCAGGACCCGCTGGACCGTCGTGTCGCCGGGGTCCGCCAGGAACACCTGGAGGTCCGTCCGCAGCGACCACGCGTGCCGCGCCGCCCATTCGAACGCGTGGTAGGCCGACTCCGACGTGTCGACACCGACCGTCACGGAACGACTGAAACCAGGTGCCCAGAAGGAGAACCTCCTGGGGTCCACCGCCGTGGTTGTCCTCATAACCGCCTCCTGCCGCCCGTCCACCTCACCGCGCGTCCTCCGGCGCTCACAGGGCCGGAAGTCACCAACGCGGCAGGAACCTCTGCGGCCGGACGGGCTCGCTGGAAAAGAGCAGCGGCGGCACCCACTCGAACGGGCTATCACGGCTGATCATCACCCGAACGCCAACGCGCCGCCCGGCCGCCGCCGGCCCGCCGGTAGCCTCTTGCCCGTGCCTGCCAAGCTCGAGGGCAAGGTCGCGACCGCCCCGCCCCGCCCCCACGCCCTCCGCCCTGTCTCCGTGGCCGCTCTCGCCGCGGTCGCCGACGTGCACCTGACCAGGCCAGCGCATGCCGACGTCCAGGTGACGGGGGTGACGCTGCGTGCACAGCACGTGGTCCCCGGTGACCTGTACGCCGCGCTGCCCGGTGCCCGCGCGCACGGTGCCGACTTCGCCGGGACGGCCCTCGCCAACGGTGCCGTGGCCGTGCTGACCGACGAGGCCGGAGCGGCACGGGAGGCGCTCAAGGACGTGCCCGTGCTGATCCACCCGCGCCCGCGCGAGGTCGTGGGACTGCTCGCCGCGCACGTCTACGGCCGGCCGTCGACCAAGATCCGGCTGTGGGGCGTCACCGGCACGTCCGGCAAGACCACCACCACGTACATGATCGAGTCCGTGCTGCGCGCCGCCGGCAGGAGCACCGGCCTGATCGGCACGGTCGGCACGCGCATCGGCGACGAGCAGCTGGAGAGCTCGCACACCACGCCCGAGGCGCCCGACCTGCAGGCGCTCTTCGCGGTGATGGCCGAGCGCGGCGTCACCGACGTGGCGATGGAGGTGTCGAGCCACGCGCTGGAGCTGGGTCGCGTCGCCGCCACCGAGTTCGAGATCGGCGCGTTCACGAACCTCAGCCAGGACCACCTCGACTTCCACGCCTCCATGGAGGAGTACTTCGAGGTCAAGGCGCAGCTGTTCGACGGCCGCGCCCGCAGGGAGGTCGTCTGCGTCGACGGCGAGTGGGGTCCGCGGCTCGTCAAGGACGCCACGACCACCGTCTCCACGACCGGGCCCGCCGACTGGACCGCCGGCGAGGTCGAGGTGAGCGCGACCGGTGAGCAGACCTTCACCGCGCACGGCCCCGGCACCGACTTCGAGGTCCACCTGCCGCTCGCGGGCAGCTTCAACGTCGCCAACGCGCTGCTGGCCATCGCCTGCCTGCACGCGGAGGGCATCGGCCAGGAGGCCATCGCCGAGGGGCTGCGGACCGTGCAGGTTCCGGGCCGCATGCAGCGCGTCGACGAGGGCCAGGACTTCACCGCCGTCGTCGACTACTCGCACAAGCCCGCTGCCGTCGCGCTGGCGCTCGACGCCGTGCGCGCCAAGACCGACGGCCGCGTGGTCGTCGTGCTCGGCTGCGGCGGCGACCGCGACCGCGCCAAGCGCCCGCTGATGGGCGAGGCCGCGGCGGAGCGGTCCGACGTGTTGATCATCACCGATGACAACCCGAGGAGCGAGGACGCGTCCTCCATTCGGGCCGCCATGCTCGAAGGGGCCCTCGCCGCCGCGAACCGGGGCGAGGTGCTCGAGATCGGCGACCGGAGGCTCGCGATCGACAAGGCCGTCGAGCTCGCACGTCCGGGTGATGTCGTCGTCGTGGCGGGCAAGGGACACGAGACGGGACAGGAGATCGCCGGCGTGGTCCACCCGTTCTCCGACGTGGAGACGCTGACCGCCGCGATCAGGAAGGCTCACCGTTGATCGCACTCACGCTCGCCGAGATCGCGGAGGTCGTCGGCGGCCGGTTGCACGCAACCGACGGCTCGCCGGTGGTGACGGGCACCATCGAGTTCGACACCCGCAAGGTCACCGACGGCGGCCTCTTCCTCGCGCTGCCCGGTGAGCGCGTGGACGGCCACGACTTCGCCGCCCAGGCCGTCGCGTCCGGCGCGGCCGGGGTGCTCGCGGGCCGCGAGGTCGACGCCCCCGCGGTCATCGCGCCGCCGGTGCAGACCCGGCACGAGGGCACATATGTGCTCGCCGGTGACAAGTTCGGCGAGGGCGCCGCGGTGCTCGAGGCGCTGGCCAAGCTCGCCCGGTACGTCACGGACCGGCTCGCGGGCCTCACCACCATCGGCATCACCGGCTCGGCCGGCAAGACGTCCACGAAGGACCTGATCGCCCAGGTGCTCCGGCCGGTCGGCGAGGTCGTCGCGCCGCCGGAGTCGTTCAACAACGAGCTCGGCCACCCGTGGACCGCGCTGCGCTCGACCGAGGACACCCGGTTCCTCGTGCTGGAGCTGTCCGCCCGCGGCATCGGCCACATCGCGCACCTCTGCGAGATCGCCCCGCCGAAGTTCGGCGCCGTCCTCAACGTCGGCACCGCGCACCTCGGCGAGTTCGGCTCCCGCGAGGGCATCGCGCAGGGCAAGGGCGAGCTGGTCGAGTCGCTGCCGGAGGACGGCGTCGCCATCCTCAACGCCGACGACCCGCTGGTCGCGGGCATGGCGAGCCGCACGAAGGCCAAGGTCGTGCTCGTCGGCGAGAACCCGGGTGCCGACGTCCGCGCCGTCGACATCGAGCTCGACGACCAGGCCCGTGCCAGCTTCACGCTCAAGACCGCGCGCGGCGAGGCACGGGTGCGGCTCGCGCTCAACGGCTCGCACCACGTGGGCAACGCGCTGGTCGCCGCCGCCATCGCCCTCGAGCTGGGCGCCACGCCCGACGAGGTCGCGCAGCGGCTCGGCAGCGCGCAACGGGTGTCCGCGCACCGCATGGTCATCACCGACCGGGCGGACGGCGTGACGGTGGTCGACGACGCCTACAACGCGAACCCCGACTCGGTGCGGGCGGCGTTGAAGGCGCTGGCGACGATCGCGCGGTCCACCACGCCCGCCCGCCGCAGCTGGGCCGTCCTCGGCCCGATGGCGGAGATGGGCGACGACGCGGTCCGCGAGCACGACGAGATCGGCCGCCTGGTGGTGCGCCTGGACATCAGCAAGCTGGTCGTCGTCGGTGACGCGGCCCGCGCGATGCACCAGGGCGCGCACCTGGAAGGATCTTGGGGAGACGAGTCGGTCCTGGTGCCGGACGCGGCCGCGGCGACGGAGCTGCTGCTGGGGGAAGTCCGGCCAGGTGACGTCGTGCTGGTCAAGGCATCCAACGCCTACCGCCTGTGGCGCATCGCCGAGGCCCTGCTGGAGGCAGGAACCAAGTGAAGAGCATCCTGATCGCGGCAGCGATCGCACTAGCGGTGTCGATCCTGCTGACGCCCTACCTGATCAAGATCTTCTCCCGGCAGGGTTTCGGCCAGGAGATCCGCGAGGACGGCCCGCAGCACCACAAGACCAAGCGCGGCACGCCGACCATGGGTGGCCTCGCCATCCTGGTCGCGATGTGGGCCGGCTACCTCGGCACGCACCTGGTGAACTCGATGTCGGCCTCGGCCTCCGGGCAGACCCCGACGGCGTCCGGGCTGCTCGTGCTGATGCTGACGACGTCGCTGGGCCTGGTCGGCTTCCTCGACGACTTCATCAAGATCCGCAAGGCCCGCAACCTCGGCCTGAACAAGACCGCGAAGCTCGTGGGCCAGTTCATCGCGACGATCACGTTCGCGATCCTCGTGCTCCAGTTCCCGAACAAGGACGGCCTGACGCCCGCGTCGGTCAACCTGTCGTTCGTGCGCGACATCAGCGTCGTCTCGTTCGGCGTGGTCGGGTTCGTCGTCTTCTGCTACGGCATGGTCGCCGCCTGGTCGAACGCCGTGAACCTCACCGACGGCCTCGACGGCCTCGCCGGCGGTTCGTCGGCGATGGTGTTCGGCACGTACGTGGTCATCTCGTTCTGGCAGTTCCGCTACAACTGCTCCAGCTTCGCCGTCGCGGGCTGCTACGACGTGCGCGACCCGCTGGACCTCGCGGTGATCGCCGCGGCCGCGATGGCGGGCTGCATCGGCTTCCTCTGGTGGAACGCCGCTCCCGCCAAGATCTTCATGGGTGACACCGGGTCGCTCGCGCTCGGCGGTCTCGTCGCCGGTCTCGCGATCGCCACCCGCACCGAGCTGCTGATGATCGTCATCGGTGGTCTGTTCGTGGTCGAGGCCCTGTCGGTGGCGTTGCAGGTCGCGGTCTTCCGCACCTCACGACGGCGCCTGTTCCGCATGGCGCCGTTCCACCACCACTTCGAGCTCGCGGGCTGGGCGGAGACCACGGTCATCATCCGGTTCTGGTTGATGGCCGGCATCTGCTGCATGTTCGGGCTCGGTGTCTTCTACAGCGAGTGGCTGACGGGTGGGTTCTAGGGCATGACGAAGCTGGCCGGAACGAAGGTGCTGGTCGCCGGTGCCGGAGTGACCGGCCGGTCCGCCGCCGAGGCGTTGCTCGCCGCGGGGGCGGAGGTGGTGGTGACGGACTCGTCGCCGGAACGGCTGGTGGCACTGGAGGCGTTGCTGGACGGCGTCGAGCTCGTACCGGGCTTGACGGAACCGCCGGCCGGCACGTCTCTGGTGGTCACGAGTCCCGGCTGGCAGCCGTCCAGCCCGCTGCTCGCCGCCGCGTCGTCCGCGGGCATCGAGGTGATCGGCGAGGTCGAGCTGGCCTGGCGGATGGCGTCGGAGCTGGCCGACCCGCCGGTGTGGCTCGCGGTCACGGGCACGAACGGCAAGACCACGACGGTCGGCATGCTGGAGTCGATCCTGCACGCGGCCGGCGCGGACGCCGTGGCCTGCGGGAACGTCGGCCTGCCGGTCGTGGACGCGCTGCTGGCGGGCCGCAGGGTGCTCGCCGTGGAGCTGTCGAGCTTCCAGCTGCACTGGGCGCCGTCGGTGCGTCCGCAGGCGGGCGCGCTGCTCAACCTCGCCGAGGACCACCTCGACTGGCACGGCGGCATGGACGCCTACGCGCAGGCCAAGGCGCGGGTCCTCACGGGTGAGGTGGCGATCGGCTGGCTCGACGACGACCTGGTCGCCGACCTGCTGGAGGCCTCGCCCGCGCGGGACCAGGTCGGGTTCACGCTGCAGGAGCCGCAGGACGGCCAGCTCGGCGTGCGCGACGGCTGGCTCGTCGACCGGGCGTTCGCCGACGACGAGCCGTTGGTCGAGATCTCGAAGATCCGTCCCGCCGGTCCTCCCGGCATCGCGGACGCACTGGCCGCCACGGCTCTGGCACGTGCCTACGGCGTGCCGTCGGAAGCCGTGCGCGAGGGCTTGGAGGCGTTCGAGCCGGCAGCGCACCGCGCCGTGCTCGTCACCGTGGACTCGGACGGTGTCCGGTACGTCAACGACTCGAAGGCGACGAACCCGCACGCCGCGGTGGCGTCGCTGCGCGCGTACGACAGTGTCGTGTGGATCGCGGGCGGACTGCTCAAGGGCGCGTCCGTCGAGGACATGGTGCGCACCGAGGCCCACCGGCTGCGCGGTGCCGTGCTGATCGGCGCCGACCGCGCGGTGATCGCCGAGGCCCTGGCGAAGCACGCGCCGGACGTGCCGGTGCGCGTTCTCGACGTGCCCGGTGACGCCGAGCCGATGCGGGCCGTGGTCCAGGCCGCGCGGGAGCTCGCGCAGCCGGGGGACACGGTGCTGCTCGCGCCCGCCGCCGCGTCGATGGACATGTTCACCGACTACGCCCACCGCGGGCAGGCCTTCGCGGACGCCGTCACGACGCTGACGGGGTGATCGGTAGGGTTCGCGGCGCGACACGCCCCAGGAATCCCCGTTCGAGCGCTTGACACAGGAGACGATGATCTGGTGACCGTCGTCGCCGACAAGCCCAGGAGCAAGCGGAAGGTTCGTCCAGCGGGTCGCGTCGCGTCGTTGCGCAGCGGCATGACCTCGTGGCTGGGCCGGCCGCTCGCCGACTTCCACCTGCTGCTCGCGATCTTCGGCATGCTCACCGTGCTCGGCCTGGTGATGGTGCTGTCCGCGTCGGCGCCGGGACAGGTCGCGTCGGGCGTGTCCGCGTACAGCGTGTTCCAGCGCCAGCTGATCTACGTCTGCATCGGCGCGGTGCTGTTCTGGATCATGCTGCGGTTCCCGCTGCGCAAGCTCCGGCACGCCTCGACGGCCGCGATGGGCATCGGCGTGGTGCTGCTGATGCTCGTGCTGACGCCCCTCGGCGACGTCCGCGGCGGCGCGCGGTCGTGGTTCACGCTCGGGCCCGTCTCGTTCCAGCCGATCGAGGCCGTGAAGCTCGCGCTGGCGTTGTGGGGCGCGCACGTCCTGGTCACCAAGCGCGCGTTGCTGTCGCAGTACCGGCACCTGCTGGTGCCGGTCGTGCCGGTCGCGATGCTGGTGTTCGCGCTGGTCATGCTGCAGCCCGACCTCGGCGGCACGATCACGCTCGGCGTGGTGCTGATCAGCCTGCTGTGGTTCGTGGGCGCTCCGATGCGGTTGTTCGGCGTGATCGCCGGTGGCGCGGTGGCCGGCGCCGTCGTGCTCGCGATCGGCGCCGCGTACCGGCTCAAGCGCGTGACGTCGTTCCTCGACCCGGACGCCGACCCGCTGGGCGCGGGCATGCAGGCCCGGCAGGCGATGTTCGCGCTCGCCGAGGGCGGCTGGTTCGGCAAGGGCCTGGCGCGGGGCAGCTCGCAGTGGCGGTACCTGCCCAACGTCGAGTCGGACTTCATCTTCGCGGTCATCGGCGAGGAGCTCGGGTTCATCGGGTGCGCGCTGGTGCTGGTGCTGTTCGGCGGCCTGGCGTGGGTGGGCCTGCGGGTGGCCGCCCGCAACACCGACCCGTGGATCCGGATCGTGTCCGCGACGCTGACGGTGTGGCTGGTCGCGCAGGCCGCGATCAACATCGGCTACGTCGTGCGGCTGCTGCCCGTCACGGGCATCACGCTGCCGATGATCTCCTCGGGCGGCACGTCGATCGTCACGACGATGGTGGTGTTCGGCATCCTCGCGAACTGCGCCCGGCACGAGCCCGACGCCGTGTCGGCGCTGCGGTCGCTCGGTCCCGGCCGGGTCGGCGGGCTGCTCAAGCTGCCCGCGCCCGAGGCCTACCGGCCGCCGCCCAAGCGCAAGCCGGTCCGCCCGACATCGCCCCCTCGCGCACCGGGGCGGCGCACGCAGCAACTTCCCGTGGTCGACGAACGTCGTATGGCAGGGCGGTCCGCACCGCCCTCGGAGTACCGTCGCCGCGAAACGCGCCGGGTGAACCAGAACCGTTCCGAACCCGGCCGGTCGACCCGCGGTCGCGGGCGATGACAACCGATGCGAAATTCCTGAGCCAATAACCGGAGGCAAGTCTTGACCGGGCACCCTGCCCCCAGTGGTCCGTGCGTCGTGGTCGCAGGTGGTGGCACCGCCGGCCACATCGAGCCGGCACTGGCGCTGGCCGACGCGGTCATGCGGCTGCGACCGGACGCGCGCGTCGTCGCGCTCGGCACCGAGCGCGGCCTGGAGAACAAGATCGTTCCGGCTCGCGGCTACCCGCTGGAGCTGATCCCGCCGGTGCCGATGCCGCGCAAGCCCACGCTCGACCTGCTGAAGCTGCCGCTGAACGTGCGCGGTGCCGTGAAGCAGACGCGTGAGGTGCTGGAGCGCGTCGGCGCGGACGTCGTCGTCGGCTTCGGCGGCTACGTGGCGCTGCCGGCGTACCTGGCCGCACGCGGCCGCGTGCCGATCGTGGTGCACGAGGCGAACGCGAAGGCCGGTCTCGCGAACAAGGTCGGCGCGAAGTTCGCCGAGCACGTCGCGGCGGCCGTGCCGGACTCCGGCCTCACCGACGCGCAGATCATCGGCATCCCGCTGCGCCAGTCGATCACGACGCTGAACCGCGCCGCGCTGCGCGACGAGGCGCGCCGGTTCTTCGGCCTCGACCCGCACGCCCCGACGCTGCTGGTGTTCGGCGGTTCGCAGGGCGCGCGGTCGATCAACGAGGCCGTGGCGCCCGTCGCGGCGGAGTTCGCCCGTGCCGGCGTCGGTGTGCTGCACGCGTACGGCCCGAAGAACACCGTTGCGGTGCAACAGGTTCCTGGCCGGCCGCCGTACGTGCCGGTGCCGTACCTGGAGCGCATGGACCTGGCGTACGCCGCCGCGGACGCGGTGCTGTGCCGTTCGGGCGCGATGACCGTCGCCGAGGTGTCGGCCGTCGGCCTGCCCGCGGTGTTCGTGCCGCTGCCCATCGGCAACGGCGAGCAGGCGCTCAACGCCGGTCCGGTCGTCTCGGCCGGTGGCGGCCTGCTGGTGCCGGACGAGGAGCTGACGCAGGAGTTGGTCGCGTCGCTCGTCGTGCCGCTGGTCGCGGACCGCACCCGGCTGGCGCAGATGTCCGCCGCGACGCTCGGCACCGGCCGTCGCGAGGCGGACGAGATCCTGGCCCGCACAGTCCTGGATGTGATCAAGAAGTGAGTCTCGAACGCGTTCACCTCGTCGGCATCGGCGGTGCCGGCATGAGCGGCATCGCCCGGATCCTGCTGGCGCGCGGCGTGCAGGTGTCCGGTTCGGACGCCAAGGACTCGCGGACCGTGCTGGCGCTGCGGGCCCAGGGCGCGCGGGTCGCCGTCGGGCACGACGCGGCGAACCTCGACCAGCTCGTCGGCGGCCCGACCGAGGTCGTGGTGTCGACCGCGATCAAGGACACGAACCCGGAGTACGCGGCGGCGCGCGAGCGCGGCATCACGGTGCTGCGTCGCGCCGAGGCGCTGGCCGCGCTCATGGACGACCACCGCGTCGTGTGTGTCGCGGGAACGCACGGCAAGACGTCGACCACGTCGATGCTGACTGTCGCGTTGCAGCACTGCCGTGTCGACCCGTCGTTCGCGATCGGTGGTGACCTGAACGAGTCCGGCGCCAACGCCCACCAGGGCACCGGTGGCGTGTTCGTGGCGGAGGCGGACGAGTCCGACGGCTCGTTCCTGTTCTTCTCGCCGTCGGTCGCCGTCGTGACGAACGTCGAGGCGGACCACCTGGACCACCACGGGACCGTCGAGGCCTACACGGCCGTGTTCGACTCGTTCCTGGACCGGATCGTGCCCGGCGGCGTGCTCGTGTCGTGCACGGACGACCCCGGTGCCGCGCGGCTGATCGCCGAGGCCCGTGCGCGCGGGATCCGCGTGCGCGAGTACGGCCGCACTGCGTCCGACGCGCGCCTGGTCGACTACAAGCCGTTGGAGTCCGGTGGCTTGGCGTCGGTCGAGATCGACGGTGCCGCCGTCGAGGTGCGCGTGGCCGTGCCTGGTGAGCACATGGCGTTGAACGCGATCGCCGCTCTGCTGGCCGGCTTGGAGCTGGGCGCCGACCAGGCGGGCATGCTCGAGGGCCTGGCCGCGTTCGGCGGCGTGCGGCGCCGGTTCGAGTTCAAGGGCCGTGCCGCCGGCGTGTCGGTCTACGACGACTACGCGCACCACCCGACCGAGGTCGACGCACAGCTGCGCGCCGCCCGTCCGGTCGCGGGCGCGGGTCGCGTCGTGGTCGTGTTCCAGCCGCACCTGTACTCACGCACCCGTACGTTCGCCACGGAGTTCGCCGCCGCGTTGTCGCTGGCGGACGAGGTGGTCGTGCTGGACGTGTACGGCGCGCGCGAGGAGCCGGAGCCGGGCGTGACCGGCGGCCTGATCGCCGAGCAGGTCACGGCGTCGGTGCACTACGAGCCGTCGTTCGACCGCGTGCCGGCCCTGGTGGCGGGCCTGGTCCGCGAGGGCGACCTGGTCGTCACGATGGGCGCGGGCGACGTGACGATGCTCGGCCCCGAGATCGTCAGCGCGCTGACGAGCGAAGCATGAGCGCCCCGGTTCGCGGCAGGTCCACGCGAGCGCGCTCCGCGAACCGGAGACCGAAGAGCGCGGAGTACCGGGCGCGGCGGAGGGTCATCCTGCGCCGCCGCCTGGTCGCCGTCCTGACCCTGCTGTCCGTGGTGGGCCTGACCTACTGCGTGTTCTTCACGCCGTTGCTGGGCGTCGGCCAGGTGGACGTCCGCGGTTCCGTGGCCCTCACGGAGGACGAGATCCGTTCGGCGGCGGCCATCGCCCCCGGCTCCCCGCTGGTGCGCCTGGACCTGCAGGGCATCCACGACCGCGTGGCGGCCCTGCCCCGCGTGTCCGCCGTGGAGGTGGAACGCCAGCTGCCGGGCACGGTCCGCCTGCTGGTCACCGAACGGGTCCCCGTCGGCTCCGTGAAGCTGCCCGACGGCTTCCACCTGGTCGACTCGACCGGCAAGGACTACGCGGTCCTGCCCACCCCGGCGCCCGGCGTGCCGGAGCTGGTGCTGGCGGCGCCGTCGTCCGCGGACCCGGCCACCCAGGCCGTGGTGGGCGTGGTGAACCAGCTGCCGGAGAAGCTGCGCCCCGAGGTGGTGTCGGTGGCGGCGACCTCCGGTGCCGACGTGTTGGTGACGCTGACCGGTGACCGCGTGGTCAGGTGGGGCAGCTCGGAGAACACGCCGCGCAAGGCGGCGGTGCTGCTCGTGCTGCTGACCCGGGAGGGGACGACGTACGACGTGTCGTCGCCGGACCTGGCGACGGTGTCCTAGGCGTCAGCCGAGAGTCAGGTGGAAGCCCTCGGACATGGCTTCCGCCTGCGTCTTCCAGATGACGCCGCGGTTCGAGTTGCCGGTGCTGGCGCCGTAGAGCCGCTCGCCGGTGGGGATGTCCCGCACCGTGAAGGTGAAGTGGCAGCTGACGTCTTCCCGCTTGAGCGTGGACACGCCCAGCACCTTGTTGTCCTGGTTGACGATCTCGACCTGGGCGCCGTCGCGCATGTCGCTGTAACCGCCCGACCCGCAGTTGCCGGAGACGGTCATGCTGCCGTCGATCGCGAACGTGTCGGGCGTGCTCCACTCGACCGAGGCGCGGCCCAGCCCGAAGCCGATGCCGCCGGTGGCGAGCACGAGCACGGCGAGGACGACGACCAGGAGCCCGCGTGTCCGCGGGCGGGATGGCGCAGGTTCGTGCGCCGGTTCTTGGACTTGTACCAACGGTTGTTGCGGTGGGGGAATGTCCACGGGGTCCTTACCGGTCGAGCGTCAGCGCCGCGGTGCAGGCGGGCGTGACGGGGTCGGGAACCGGCGCGGGCGCCGGTGCGAGGAGCGGGGAGTCGGCTGGGAGCACATGGTGGTTCCTCCTGGGGCCCCGTCAGCCGTTCGGCCTCAGCCGCGCCATCGCGGCTCGCACGAGCAGGCTGCCGAGCCTGCTGGTCACGAGCTCCAAGACGATCGCTTCGACGACGAGCGAACGCACGGACGCGGGTGCGGGTGCCAAGACGGGCCTCCTGGTTGATGAACGACTGCCGTGTTCATCGGGCTGCGCCGCGGGGCATTAGCCGCCTTGATCGTTGTCACCCGAAGGAAGTACTCAAGCCCGGTCTCCGACGACGGAACAGTCCACAAAGGATGATCGAGAACTCGGTGTGCGCGGGGGCTCGGTGCGCCGGGGTGGCCGGGGCCGGGGTGCCGGGTGGTGGCGGGGCAGGTCCGGGGGCCGAAAATGTGTGGTCGTGACGAAGGTGCGGGGGAGACGATCTCCGCAATCGGGGTCCGACTAGGCTGGTGGTGCGACGTGCTCGACGCCGCGCGCACTGCTTGACGGCACGACCGGGGAGTAGTAGCGCACAGTGTTGGGACCCTACGGCGTGGCTGCTGGACCGACGCACCGCCGGTGCTTACCGTCCAGCAGGAACATACGGGGTTGACATAACTCTGGACCTCGAGCCGAGGTCGAGAGTCTCAATCCGGGTGCATCACACCCAGCACCACAGCGCGGACCACGATCAGGAAGGCGGATCCGATGACGCCCCCGCACAACTACCTCGCGGTGATCAAGGTCGTCGGCATCGGTGGTGGCGGCGTCAACGCCGTCAACCGCATGATCGAGGTCGGGCTCAAGGGTGTCGAGTTCATCGCGGTGAACACCGACGCGCAGGCCCTGCTGATGTCTGATGCCGACGTCAAGCTCGACATCGGCCGCGAGCTCACGCGCGGCCTCGGCGCCGGTGCGAACCCGGAGGTCGGGCACAAGGCTGCCGAGGACCACCGGGAGGAGATCGAGGAGGTCCTCAAGGGGGCCGACATGGTCTTCGTGACGGCCGGTGAAGGTGGCGGCACGGGCACCGGCGGCGCGCCGGTGGTCGCTTCCATCGCCCGCAAGCTCGGCGCACTGACCATCGGCGTCGTGACGCGCCCGTTCTCGTTCGAGGGCAAACGCCGCGCCAAGCAGGCCGAGGACGGCATCCAGGCGCTGCGCAACGAGTGCGACACGCTCATCGTCATCCCGAACGACCGGCTCCTGCAGCTGGGCGACATCGGTGTCAGCCTCATGGACGCCTTCCGCTCCGCGGACGAGGTGCTGCTGTCCGGTGTCCAGGGCATCACCGACCTGATCACGACCCCCGGTCTGATCAACCTGGACTTCGCCGACGTCAAGTCGGTCATGTCCGGCGCGGGCTCGGCGTTGATGGGCATCGGCTCGGCCCGCGGTGAGGGACGCGCGGTCCAGGCGGCTCAGAAGGCCATCAACTCGCCGCTGCTCGAAGCGTCGATGGAGGGCGCGCACGGCGTGCTGCTGTCGATCGCGGGTGGCTCCGACCTCGGGCTCTTCGAGATCAACGAGTCCGCTTCGCTGGTCCAGGAAGCGGCGCACCCCGACGCGAACATCATCTTCGGTACGGTCATCGACGACTCCCTCGGCGACGAGGTCCGGGTCACGGTGATCGCCGCCGGGTTCGACAGCGGGGGACCCACGCACAAGAAGCTGGAGCCGACGGCGTTGTCGTCGCCTCCGCGCAGTGCCGGCCCGATCGCCGCCGCCACGGCCGCGCCGGCTCCTCAGCCGGTTCCGCAGCCCGTCGTCCAGGCGCCGCCGGTCGTCCAGGCTCCGCCGCCTCCTCCCGTGCCTCAGCCCGAGGTTCGGCAGGCTCCGCCCACCGCTGTTCCGCCTCAGCCTTCTCCGGTTCAGGGGAACGGGTTCTCGTCCGTGCCTCGGTCGTTGTCGCAGAACGGGTCTTTGCCGTCTCGGCCGGTGCCGGTTACGGATGACCCGGATGACGAGGTTGATGTTCCGCCGTTCATGCGGCGGTGAGCTCTGGGTCGCCTCGGTGGGGTTTTCCTCGGGGTGACGATCTTGTCGGACCCCCTGAGTAAAGTCGGGTTGATCAGGGGGTCCACTTTTTGGGGGGACGCCTGCGGCAGCTTGCTTGCTGCTTCGGTCGTTCCCCTTGTTTTGTTGGTGGGTTGCGGGTTTGTGGGTCGCGGTCTTGTGGGGTGGTCACCTTGCTGGGTGGTCGCCTTGCTGGGTGGTCGCCTTGCGGGCGGCGACCTTGCGGGTAGTCACCTTGCGGGCGGCCAGCTTGCGTTGCGTGCTTCCCCTCAGGGGCTCTGCCCCCGAACCCCCGGCACTCCCAAAGGAGCCCCTCCAGCGCCGTTCGTGGGTGGATGGCACGCCTGTTGCGTTGGGCGGCTTGCTGTTGCGTTGGTGGTTGCGAGATTGCGTGGGGTGGTCCCGTCACGAGCAGTGCTCGAGGCAGCCACACCCAGGGGGATAGGTCAAGCCGACG
>NZ_DASVFL010000268.1:0-19067 GCF_036380075.1 Lentzea sp.
GTTGGTCCCGTGGTGCGCTCAATCCCGGTGCGCTCCACCGCGCAGCATGCTCCCCCGGTGCGCTCCAACGCGCAGCATGCTCCCCCCGCAACGCGCTCAATCCCGCAACGCGCTCAACCCCGCAACGCGGGCCGGTCCCGCTGGGGCACCGCTCGACCCACCGGAACTGTCAGACCAGCTCGGTACGGTGGGCCGCGGGGGACCCGGAACCCAAGGGGACCCCTGCGTCAGCACGCCCCGCCAACGGCACCCGCAGCGTGAACCGAGCCCCGACCCCGGGACGCCCGACGGCCTCCACCGTTCCGCCGTGCCCGGTCACGACCTCCCGCACCAGCGCGAGCCCCAGCCCGAACCCGCCCTCCCCGCCGCGGAACCGCTCGAACAGCCGCGCGGCCTCCCCGGCCTCGAACCCGCGTCCGGTGTCCGCCACGACCAGCTCCGCGAACCCGTCCGCCGCCGCGACCCCCACCGAGATCCGCCCGCCCTCCGGCGTGTGCCGCACGGCGTTGGCCAGCAGCTCGTCCACCGCCCGCCGCAGCGCCGTCTCGACGCCGTTGACCACCAGCGGGTGGCCGGGGTGTTCCAGCGAGAGCGTGATCTGGCGTTGCGCCGCCCGTTCGGTCTCGCCGACGACGGCGGCCTCGGCCACGTCCGCCAAGTCCACCGGCCTGCCCTCCAGCACGCCGAGCTGGGACGACTGCAGGAGGTCGTCGACCACGTCGGCGAGCCCGCGGATCGACCGGGTCAGCGCGTCGAGGTTGTCGCGCTGCGCGTCGGGGACGGTCGCCGCCAGCAGTTGCGCCCGCAGGTGGGCGCGGGCGATCGGGGTGCGCAGCTCGTGGCTCGCGTCGGTGACGAACCGCCGTTGCCGGGCCAGCGCCTCCGCCAGCGGTCCGATCGCGCGGCGGCTCACGCCCAGGCCGATCAGCGCGGCCACCAGCAGGCCCGCCAGCTGCGCGATGCCGAGCGCCAGCAGCAGGTGCGAGCGGTCGGCGAGCTGGTAGCGCAGGTCGAACACCGCCTGCACCGTCGTGCCGTCCGCGCCCGGTGTCGTGAGCACCTCGTACTCCGTGCCGTTCGCGGAGACGGACCGCGAGACGGACCTGCCGGACGCCGCGGACTCGTCGAGGTCGGAGCGCACCGGGAAACCGGCGGGCACCGCGAGCACGCCCTGGTCGAGCACCCCGTCCTCCAGCACGAACACCCACGCGCACCGCGGGGCGACGTCCGGGACGCCGTAGGTGGTGTTGTACCGCAGCTCGCGCGCCACCTGGGTCTGCTGGGCCTGCGCCATCACCAGGTACGCGATCCCGCCGACGAACGCGATCACCAGCGTGATCGCGACGCCGACCAGCACGCTCACCCGCAGCCGCGCGCGCCGGACCTCCGCCTCCGCCGTCACAGCGCCCCCAACCGGTAGCCGATGCCCTGCACGGTCAGCACGACCGAACGCCCGACCTTCGAACGCAGGTAGTGCACGTAGGTGTCCACAATGGACTGAGAGGGTGCGTCCTGGAACACGGTGCGCCGCAACGCCGCCCGCGTGTGCACCGTGTCGGGATGGGTGGCGAGCACCCGCAGCAGCGCGAACTCCCGCGCCGTCAACGGGACCTTCTCGCCGTCGGGCAGCACGACCTGGTGCTGTTCGAGCTCCAGCCGGCCGGCGCCGATGCGCAGCACCGCGGCCAGCTCCGCCGCGCGCCGGCACAGGGCGCGCAGCCGGGCGGTCAGCTCGCCGAGGTCGAACGGCTTGGTCAGGTAGTCGTCGGCACCCGCGTCGAGCCCGTCGATCCGGTCGTGCACCGAGCTCATCGCCGTCAGCACCAGCACCTGCGTGCGCAGGGACCGGGAACGCAACCGGGACAACAGGTCCAGGCCGTCGAGCACGGGCAGGCCGCGGTCGATCACCACCACGTCGAACGGCTGGGTGAGCGCGAGGTGCAGCCCGCGCTGCCCGTCGAACGCGACGTCGACGACGTAGCCCTCACCGCGCAGCACGGCGGCCAGCAGCTCCACCAGTTCCCGGTCGTCCTCGACCAGGAGCAACCGGAAGGGCTGGTCCTCCCGGAACGTCGAAATCCCCCGCACCGCAACACGATCGCACGCACCACCCCGGGCGGCCAGGTCACCGGACCGGCGCAACAGCGGGTCGACAGGACCGGTTTCCGGCACGGTCCCGGCGGATTCGCGGCCATGAGGAACAGCGAAGTGGGGCGTTCGGCCGACACCCGGTGGGCCCGCGCCCCGCGCAAGCGGAGAAGGGCCGGGCATTTCAACGGTAAACATGTGAACAACCGCCCGGCGCGACCTGCGGCCCGTGCGGAAGTGTGAACGGCTACCAGGCCGGCGCGACCGCCGCCGTCGTGCGCTGCCCGCCCACCCAGCCCGCGGTGGCCACGGCCCGCAGCACCTCGTCGCCCTCCACGAGCTGCCCGTGCGGGCCGAGGACGTCCGAACCGCCGTCGTGCCACCGCACCGGCAGCCGGCCGTGGCGTTCGAGCAGACCGGCGAACTTGGTGCTGAGCTTGGCGCTGCCGATGTGCACCCACCGGCTGGGGAAGAGGTCCAGCAGCTCGATCGTCGCCGGGCTGAGCTCGGGCACGACGGTGATGCCGTGGTCGCGCCCGTACTCGACGAGGTCGCGCAACGCGTCCGGGTCGCCGTCGGGGAACACGTGCAGCACGTTGAGCTTGTAGGCGGCCATCCGGTCGATCGTCCTGCGCATCTCCGCCGGCGGCAGCAGCGCGCTCGACACCCCGCGCCACGCGAACGCCGGGGAGTCGCGCACGTCCGCGGCGCGGACGGTGCCGTCGCGCGTCATCAGCTGCCGGAACGACTGCACGCCGTGGCGCAGCCCGGCCTGCGTGCCCGCGCGCAGCATCACCGCGTCGTTGCTGACCAGCAACGCGTAGCCCTCCGGGCCCAGGCCGCGCATCGCCGGGTCGTGCGACACCATCAGCATGCCGTCAGGCGACTCCGCGAGCAGGTAGCCGGTCTGCCGGAAGACGTGCTCGCGCAGCATCGCCGCGGCGGTGCGGGCCTGCCCGGTCACCCGCACGGTCACGTCTTCGGTCAGCACGAACGAGCCCGTGCGACGGGGCGCGCTCGCAGGCATGGGAACGATCACCGGTTTCTCCTCCAGCGGTCCAACGCCGGAAGTATCAGCGGAGTTCCGGCAACCGGACGTGGAACGTCGTTCCGACACCTGTCGTGCTGGTCACATCGACCGTGCCGCCGTGCGCCTCGACGAGCTTGCGCACGATCGCGAGGCCCAGGCCGCTGCCTCCGGTGCTGCGCGACCGCGACCGGTCGGCCCGCCAGAACCGGTCGAAGACGTGCGGCAGGTCCTCCGGCGCGATGCCCGCGCCGGTGTCCGCCACGGTGATGAGCACGTGCCCGTCCTCCGCGACGGCGCCGACGGTCACCGACCCGCCGGCGGGCACGTACCGCACCGCGTTCGCGACGAGGTTGTCGAGGACCTGCCGCAACCGCACGGCGTCCGCGGGCACCACCAGCGCGGGGTCGGCGGACACCGACACCGCGACACCGGCCTGCGCCGCGCGGGCCTCGTGGGCCGCGCGGACCTGGTCCAGCAGCGCGGCGACGGGCACCGGTTCGACGGTGAGCCGCAACGCGCCCGCGTCGGCCACCGCGAGGTCCTGCAGGTCGTCCACGACGTGCTGCAGGACCAGCGCCTCCTCGAGCAGCAACGCGACCAGCGCCGGGTCGAGGTCGCTCACCCCGTCCTCCGCCGCCTCCAGCCAGCCCCGGATCGTGCTCAGCGGGGTGCGCAGCTCGTGGGCGACGTCGCCGACCAGCGCCTTGCGCGCCTGCTCCAGCTGCGCCCTGGACGCGACCATCGTGTTGAACGCCCTGGTCAGGACCGCGATCTCGTCCTGACCGCGCACCGGGACGGGCGGGAGGTCCCCGCCGGAGGACAGGTGGTCGGCCGCCGCGGTCAACGCCCGCAGCGGCCGCGTGATCCGCGCCCCCGCGAACGCCGCCGCCCCGACCGCGGCCAGCAGCACGGCCGCCGCCGCGCCGACGACCTGCCACTCGTTGCCGGACAACGAGATCGCGGTGGTCGGCGGTCCCGCCGGGGTCGTCAGGTAGAGCAGCGCGGGCGCCGCCACGTACGGGGTGAGCTGCTCCTTGCGGGAGGCGGTGACGCAGGCGGCGACGGCCGGTTCGTCCGGCGGCGGCACGCCCGACTGCTTGCCCGCGGGCGTGTAGTCGGGGTCCAGGTCGACCGGCGGCAGCGACCGGCGCGCCAGGCACGCGTTGACGAGGTCCTCCAGGTCCAGCAGCGCGGCGAAGTCGGCGGCGGTGTCGAACGGCAGGTCGTCCTCGCGGCAGTCGAGCCGCGCCTGCTCCTTCCTGACCAGCCGCAGGCAGAACAACGACCCCGTGCGGTCCTCGCGGTCGCGGAAGCCGATCGGGGTGCGGAACGGTCCGAGCACCCGCTCGTCGATCCGGTCGGCCGGGGCGTCCGGCACGAGCACCGGGTCGACGGCGAGCGGGTCGACGACCGCCGCGGCCGTCGCCGGGAGCTGGCCGCCGGCACCGCCCAGGTCCGCGATCGTCCTGCCGTCCCTCGTCACCAGCACGACCCGGCGCCCGGGGTGCTCGCGCAGCAGCGCGTCGAGGTAGCCGTCCACTTCGGACCAGTCGCGGTGCCCGGCCGCGTACCCGAGCAGCGTGGCGTAGATCCTGTTGTCCGCGGCCAGCTCCCTGCCCTGCTCCCGCGCGATCGACGCCTTGGTGAGCTGCGTCGACAGCCACGCGGTCGCGGCGATCGAGCACACCGCGATCAGCGCCGCGACCAGGAGCAGCCGGGCCAGGACGCTACGGCGCGCCACGACGACCGGCCGTGAGCTTGTAGCCGATGCCGTACACCGTGACGAGGTGCTCCGGCGTGCGGGCGTCGGTCTCGATCTTGCGGCGCAGGTTCTTGACGTGCGTGTCGATCGTGCGGGCGGTGAGGAAGCTGTCCAGGCCGTGCATCCGCTCCAGCAGCTGCTCGCGGGAGAACACCCTGTCCACTTCGGACGCGAGCACCTCCAGCAGCCCGAACTCGCCGGGCGTGCACTCGACCCGTTCGCCGCGCACCGTCACCTCGTGCCGCACCGGGTCGACGACGATCGGTCCCACGGCGAGCAGGGGTGCGGGCCGGTCCGACGGACGCCGGCGCAGCAACGTCCGCACCCGCGCCACCAGTTCGCGCGGGCTGAACGGCTTGGTCATGTAGTCGTCCGCGCCGATGCCGAGCCCGTGCAGCAGGTCGTCCTCGGTGGACCGCGCGGTGAGCATGAGCACCAGCACGTCCGAGTCGGCCCGCAGCGCCCGGCACACGTCCAGGCCACCCAGCCCCGGCAGCATCAGGTCGAGCACGACGAGCGACGGACCGCGGGAGCGGCACACCTCCAGCGCGTCGCGTCCGTCGTGGACGACGAGCACCCGGTGGTGGTCCTGCTCCAGGTAGCGGCGGACCAGCTCGGCCTGGTTCACGTCGTCCTCGGCGACCAGGATGAGAGCGCTCACGCGGCGATCATAGGGACGCCCTCCGGCCGGTCACCGGTTCGACACAGGATCCTCACAAGTGCCTCCGAAGATCCACCGCATGCGCACCACCGTCATCGCGGCCACGCTGCTCGTCGTGGCCGTCGCCGCCGTCTTCCTGGTCGTGCGGGGGAGACCGGACGAACCCACCGCGGCGCCGCCGCCGCAGGTGAAGACCACGACCGTGAAGAAGGGCGACCTGGCGAACACCCGGCTGCTCCAGGCCGGCCTCGGCTTCGGCGCCGCCCGCCCGGTCAAAGGAGTCGCCGGCACCGTCACGAAGCTGCCCGCCGCCGGTCAGGCCACCGAGCTGGGCCGGGAGCTGTACCGCGTGGACGACCAGCCGGTCGTCGTGTTCTACGGCGCGACGCCCCTGTTCCGCACGCTCGACGCGCCGGGCGTCAAGGGCTCGGACGTCGCGGTGGTGATGGACAACCTCGCGGCCCTGGGCTACCAGGTGGGCACGCGGCCAGGGGACTCGGCGAAGGCCGAGCTCACCCCGCGCGTGGTCGAGGCGCTGAAGAAGTGGCAGAAGGCCGTGGGCGTCGAGCAGAACGGCGTCCTCGCGCCCGGCCGCGTGCTGGTGCTCGACCGGCCGATGCGCGTCGCGACGGTGAAGGCCCAGCTCGGCGCCCCGGCGGCGGAGGAGCTGTTCGAGCTCACCACGACCACGCGCCTGGTCACCGCCGAGGTCCCGGTGGCCGAGGCGGGCGCGCTCAAGGCCGGCCTGCCGGTCGTCGTCGTCCGCCCGGACGCCCGCGAGGTGCCCGCCAAGGTCACCTCGGTGACCACCGCGGCCCCGCAGGAGAACGGCGGTCAGAAGGTCGACGTCGTGGTCACGCCCGACACCCCGGCGGACGTGGGCGACCTGGACACCGCGCCGGTCCGGGTGAAGATCACGACCGAAAGCCGGACGGGCGTCCTGACGGTGCCGCTCGCGGCGCTCGTCGCGTTGAAGGAGGGCGGGTACGCCGTGCAGCTGCCCGGTGGCGCGCTCAAGGCCGTGAAGACCGGCCTGTACTCGCAGGACCTGGTCGAGATCTCCGGTGACGGCATCACCGACGGCCTGGAAGTGGTGACCGCGCAGTGAGCCCTCCCGGAACCCCGGTGCTCGCGCTGCACTCCGTCAGCAAGCACCACCCCGGCGGCGTGACGGCGCTGGACGACGTGTCGTTGCAGGTCCGCTCGGGTGAGCTGCTCGCGATCGTGGGACCGTCCGGGTCGGGCAAGTCGACGTTGCTGCACCTGGTCGGAACGCTGGACCTGCCGTCCTCGGGGACGGTGGAGATCGACGGCAGGGACGTCTCGACGCTGTCGGACCGCACGCTCTCGGCGTTGCGCGGCAGCCGCCTCGGGTTCGTGTTCCAGCAGTTCCACCTGTCCGACGCGCTCTCCGCGACCGAGAACGTCGCCACCGGCCTGCTGTACGCGGGCGTGCGGCGCAAGGACCGCAGGGAGCTGGCCGTGGCGGCGCTGGAACGGGTCGGCCTCGGCCACCGCGCCGACCACCGGCCCCAACAGCTCTCCGGCGGCGAACGCCAGCGCGTCGCGATCGCCCGCGCGGTGGTGAACAACCCGTCGCTGGTGCTGGCCGACGAACCGACCGGCGCCCTCGACACCGCCACCGGCCGCGCCGTCCTGGACCTGCTGCGCGAGCTGAACCGCCAGGGCACGACGATCGCCCTGATCACGCACGACCGCGACATCGCCGCCTCGCTGCCGCGCAGGGTGGAGCTGCGCGACGGCCGGATCGTCGCGGACACGCGGGTGGCGACCGCGACCGAACGGACCGTCGTGACGAGGAGCGTGCGATGAGACGCCTCTCGTTCGCCGACCTGCTCGCCCTGGGATCGCTCGGCATCCGCACCCGCCGGCTCCGCGCCGCCCTGTCCGCGCTCGGCATCGCGCTGGGCATCGCCACCGTCGTCGTGGTCACCGGCATCCCGGCGTCGAGCCAGCAGGCCCTGCTCGACGAGCTGACCGCGCTCGGCACCAACCTCCTGCGCGCCCAGCCGGCCCCGCGCCAGGAGGACCCGGTCCTGCTGCCGGAGTCGTCGGTGGCGATGGTGCGCAGGATCGGCCCGGTGACCACCGCCGCGGCCGTCGCCAACACCCACGTCCGCGTCCGCCGCAACGACCTGCTCGACCCCGGCCACAGCTCCGACCTCACCGTCCTGGCCGCCACCCCCGGCCTGCTCGACGCGCTCAACGGGCACGTCCGCAGCGGCGAGTTCCTGCCGCGCCCGGACTTCCCGTCGGTGGTGCTGGGCCACGTCGCCGCGGCGCGGCTGGGCATCCAGGACGTCGGCGAGCACCCGGCGGTGTTCATGGGGGACGGCTGGTTCACCGTCGTCGGGGTGCTCGGCCCGCTGCCGCTCGCCCCCGACGTCGACCGCGCCGTGCTCGTGGGCTGGGAGGCCGCCCGCACCCGTCTCGGGTTCGACGGCCACCCGACGGTCGTGTACGTGAAGGCCAGAGAGGAGTCCATCGAGGACGTCCGTGCCGTGCTCCCGGCGACGTTGCACGGCGAGGTCCCCGGCCTGGTCCAGGTGTCGCGGCCGTCCGACGCCCTCGCGGCCAAGCGCGCCACCCAGAACTCCTACAGCGCCCTGTTCCTGGGCCTCGCGGGCGTCGCGCTGCTGGTGGGCGGCGTCGGCGTGGCGAACACGATGGTGATCTCGGTGCTGGAACGCCGCGGCGAGATCGGCCTGCGGCGGGCACTCGGCGCCACCCGCGGCCACATCCGGTCCCAGTTCCTCACCGAGGCCGTGCTGCTGTCGGCCCTCGGCGGCCTGGCGGGCACCGCCCTGGGCGCGCTCGGCGTCGCGGGCTACGCCACCTGGCACCGCTGGCCCCTCGTCCTGCCCCTGCCGGTCCTGGCCGGTGGTCTGCTGGCGGCGCTCGTCGTGGGCGCCGCCGCGGGCCTGTACCCCTCCCTCCGCGCCGCCCGGCTCACGCCGACGCGGGCGCTCTCCGCGTGAAAGGTTCCCGATGAAGAAGGCCCCGCTCGCCCTGCTGCTGCTCCTGGCCGCCTGCTCCCAGCCGGTCGCCCAGCCCGAGGTCGCCTCGATCTCGACCCCGCCCAGCGCTTCAGCCGGCGCGGCCGCGCAGGAACAACGCCCGCGCGAACGCCTCGACATGACCCCGGAGGACCTCGACGCCCTCAACGCCCCGTACGACCAGTGCATGGCCGGGTTCGGCCTGGACAAGAAGGGCAGGGCGGAGGCCTCGCAGTCCCAGCCGATGAAGGAGGAGGTAGACAGGGCGGTGCAGGCCTGCGCCTCCAAGGTGCCGCTGCCGCCGTGGGAGAAGGACCCGGCCAACCCGGAGGCCCTCGACTTCGCCCAGCGCGTCGTGCGGTGCCTGCGCGAGAAGGGCGTCCGCTACGTCGAGGTGCTCAACGAACCGGGCGCCGAGATGATCACCTGGTCGCTGGGCGGCCCGAACAACGACGCCGCGTCGATCACGCTGGGCCTGGAGCACGCCAAGGAGTGCGAGATCGCCTCGTCGCGGAAGTGACGCTCAGCGGGCGGGCAGGGTGGCGATGAGCAGGTCGATGAGCGCGTCGCCGTCCGCGTCGTACTTGCGCGGGTCGAGCTGCCCGCCCGCCTCGAGGTCGGCGATGCCGTGGGCCGCGGCCATGATCAGCCCCGCGAACGGCCGCGCCGCACCGGCCGGGACGACGCGGGCGACCAGCGTGTGGAAGACGTCCTGCGACCGCTCGCCGACCTCCGCGGCCATGTCGCCGAAGGGCGCGCGGGTCAGCATCAGGCGGTAGAGGCCGGGCCTGGTGCGGGCGAGCGCGAGGAACTCGCCGATCGCCTCCCGCAGGGCCGCCGCCGGGCTCTCGACCGACCGCGCCGCGATGTCGTGGAGGCGGTCGGTCAGCTCCTCCCACCCGGCGAAGCTGATCGCCGTGAGCATCGCGTCCTTGTCGGCGAAGTGGCGGTAGGCGGCCGACCGTGACAGCCCCGCCGCGCCGCCGACCTCGCGCAACGTCACCGCTTCCACGCCGCCGCGGTCGAGGAGCTCCTCCGCCGCCCGCAGCAGGGCCTGCCTGGTCGCGGCTGCGGTCTCGGCACGCGTCGTCACCGGCCCATCCTAAGCCGCCCCCGTTTTGAGTTGACAGCGTCTACCGAAATGGTGTCTTCTGTTGACACCGTCAACTCAACCGGAAGGCCGACGATGCACACCCTGGTGATGACCGGAGCCACGAGCGGCATCGGCCGCGTGGCCGCCGTGGAACTGCTGCGCAGGGACCCGCGGATGCACCTCGTCGTGCTGGCTCGCGGCAGGTCCGGCGAGGACCTGCGGGGACCGCGCGTGACGCTCGTCGACGCCGACCTGGCGAGCGTGGCCGGTGTCGGTTCGGCCGTCGACACGATCCGGACCCTGCTGGCGGACGGCGTCGTGCCCCCGCTCACGGGGTTCGCGGGCAACGCGGGCGTCTCGCTCGGCGACGCCCTGCACACGACCGAGGACGGCTACGAGACGACGTTCGCCGTCAACGTCCTGGCCAACCACCTGCTCATCGCCGGGCTGGTCCCGGTGCTCACCGCCCCGGCGCGGCTGCTCGTGACCGTGAGCGACACGCACTTCGGCGACTTCAAGCACACCGGCGGCACCATGCCCGCCCCCCGGTGGTCGGCTCCCGCGACGCTCGCCCGGCCCGGCGGGTTCGCCGACCCCGGTTCGGTCACGGCGGGCAGGACCGCCTACACGACCAGCAAGCTGGCCGCGATCCACCTCGTGCACGAGTGGGCGAGGCGGTTGCCGCCCGGCGTCACCATCACCTCCTACAACCCCGGTCTCGTCCCGCGCACGGGCCTGTCCCGCGACGCCGGACCCGTGGGCAGGCTCGCGATGAGGTGGCTCACCGTCCCCCTGGCGCTGACGCCGTTCGCCGACACCCCGGCCGGCGCGGGCCGCAAGCTCGCCGACGCGGTCCTGGGCGGCGTTGACGCGCCGTCGGGCTCCTACGTCGACCGGACCCGCGTCACCCGCTCGTCCGACGAGTCCTACGACCCCGGCCGCGAACGCGAGCTGTGGCAGCACCTGGAGACCATCCGCACGGCCGCGAACGCCTGACGGGAAAGGGGAACACGCACATGCGCCACCACGCCGAGGCGTTCTTCGCCGCGACGGAGTCGAAGTCGCCGGAGGTCCTGGAGCCGCACCTGGCGCCGGACGTCGTGATGGAGGCCCCGCTGACCGTGCACGGGGCACTCGAGCCCGTGGACACCGTCACGGGCAAGGAGGCCCTGCTCGCCTGGGTGCGGACGGCAGCCGCCAACTTCGACCGGATCCGCTGGCGGGACCAGGAGTTCTTCGCCGCCGGGGAGACCGTGTTCGTCGAGTGCGGCGGCGACATGACCGTGGCCGGGACGGGGGAGCCCTACCGCAACCGGTACGTCTTCCGGTTCGACGTGCGCGACGGCCTGATCCGCCGCGTCCGCGAGTACTCGAACCCGGTCGCCGTCGCCAGGCTGCTGGAACAGCTGGCTTAGGCGAGCAGGTCCCGCACCCGCGGCACCACCCGCGTCCCGTACAGCTCGATCGTGCGCAGCAGCGACTCGTGCGGCAGCCCGCCGATCCCGTACTTCAGGTCGAACCGGCTGGCGCCCAGCGTCGTCATCGTGCTCGCCATCTTCGCCGCCACCGTCTCCGGTGAGCCGACGAACAGCGCGCCGTGCGGGCCGACCTCGTGCGCGTACGACTCCGGGGTGGGGGTCGCGAACCCGCGCGACTTGCCCAGCCGGCCGATCAGGTCGAGGTAGTGCGGCCAGAACTCCTCCCGCGCCTGCTCGTCGGTCTCGGCGACGTGGCCGGGGGAGTGGATGCCGATGGGCTTCGGTGCGTGGCCGAACTTCTCCAGCGCGTGCCGGTACAGCTCGGAGAACGGGGCGAAGCGCGACGGGTGGCCGCCGATGATCGCCAGCATCAGCGAGAACCCGTACGACGCCGCGCGCACCACGGACTGCGGGCTGCCGCCCACGCCGATCCAGGTGGGGAACGGTTCGCTGAACGGCACGACGTCCTGCTCGTGCAACGCCGCGCGGGTCTTGCCCTGCCAGGTGACCGGGCCGCCCTTCAGGATCTCCGCGAACAGGTGCGTCTTCTCCTCGAACAGGTCCTCGTAGTCGGCGAGGTCGTAGCCGAACAGCGGGAACGAGTCCACACTGGACCCGCGGCCGAGGATGATCTCCGCGCGGCCGTCCGAGACCGCGTTCAGCGTGGAGAACCGCTGGAACACGCGCACCGGGTCGTCCGAGCTCAGCACCGTCACCGCCGAACCGAGGCGGATGCGGGACGTGCGGGCGGCGATGGCGGCCAGCACCACGTCGGCGGCCGAGAGCGGCATGTCGGGGGTGTGGTGCTCGCCGATGCCGAAGAAGTCGAGGCCGACCTGGTCGGCGAGCACGCCCTGCTCGACGAGGTTGCGGATGGTCTGGGCGTGGCTGAGCGGGGTGCCGGTGGCGTCGAGGGTGACGTCGCCGAACGTGTCGAGCCCGAACGTGGTGGTCATTCAGATTCCTTCGCGAGCGGGGAGAGGTTCTCGAAGTCGTCGCGGCGGGCCGCGACGCCGAACAGCGGGCTGCCGGGCTCCAGGTGCCGCCCGGCGGTCAGGGGGCCCACCGGCACCGGGTCGAAACCCAGGCCGCGCAGGAACTCCGCCACGACGGCCACGGCGTCGGCGGGACCGGCGACGCCGACGGCACGGCCCGCGGCGGGTTCCATGTCCTGGTAGGCGATGTGGTTGAGGGTCTTCACGACGTGCGCGCCGGTCAGCCGCCGGGCCACGTCCTCGCTCGTGCCGAGCGGTGCCTCGGCGGGCGGCCAGTGGTTCATCGCGTCGACGACGACCTTGCCCGCGAACATCGCGGGTTCCAGCGAGGGGAAGCGGTGCCACGGGATCGCCAGCACGACGAGGTCGGCGTCCGCGACGGCGTCGGCGGCGGTCAGCGGCACCGCGCCCGGCGCGAGGAACTCGGTGATCATCGCGATCCGCGCCGGGTCGCCGGACCCCGCGATGGTCATGGTGTGGCCCGCCGCGAGAGCGAGGCGCGCGACGACCGGGCCGACGTGGCCCGCACCCAGAACAGCGATCTTCACAGCACACCCGACCCCGGCTAGTTGATGTATCACCTAGCTTAACCGGACCGGCCCCCGCTTATTCCCGGCGGACCGTCCGTAGGGGGTCTCGTCGCGCCGCGGTGTTCCGCGACTTCGGGGAACACCGCGGCGCGGTCTCTTTCAAACGCCGGTCATCCTGTTTGGTGAACGGATATCCGCGAGAAGGCTGCAGCCCGGTCCCGCATCTCTGTGTCGACGTCTCCACGAGGCGGTTCGCTCAAGGTCAGGACCTCGATGACCTGCTGAAAGAACGCGTCAGGCGTTTCCCGTTCCGGGCCGAAATGATTGTTGAAGGATAGGCTCCCCTAATTCCGCTCGAATTGCGGTGCTTCTGCCGCGGTGGCATGGTCCGGAATAACCGAACCTTTCCCACCACGGCAGGAGCGGACATGACCACTCTCGAGAACCCGGCGATGCCCGCAGTCCACGATTGCACCGTCAGCGACTGCTCGTACAACCACGACGGCTGCCACGCCTTCGCCATCACCGTGCGCGGCGACAACGGCGCCGCGGACTGCGGCACGTTCATCCCGCTCGGCACGAAGGGCGGCCTGGACAAGGTGGTCGCGCAGGTCGGCGCCTGCTCGAGGACCGACTGCACGCACAACGCCTCGCTGGAGTGCACGGCGCAGAGCGTGCGCGTCGGCCAGGGCGACGGCGCCCACCAGGCGAACTGCCTGACGTACGAGCCGCGCTAGACACGGCCCGGAAGGGGTGCGGGACGGCTACTGCCAGTCGAAGTAGCCGTCCCGCACCACGACCCGGTGCTCGGTGTGGCCCCGCAGGGCGCGCGAAGCGTGGTCGAGCATGGCGGTCACGTCCGCGTACACGGGCACGCCGTCGGCTCCCTCGACCTTGTTCCACTCGATGACGCACCCGTGCCGCGGCCCGCCGCGCAGGTCCACGAACAGGTGGCCGCCGCCGAGGTCGGTGGCGACGGGAAGCCACGCGGGCAGCCACAGCTCGGTGTTCGGAGTGCCGGCCGGTTCTCGCAGCGCGGCCTCGGGGGAGGAGTCGAAGAGGTCGTTGCGGACCTCCATCACCATCGCCCGGTCCTCCAGCGCCTGGGCGAGTCCCTGCGGCTGCCAGCAGCCCGGGATGAGATCCCACAGGAGCGTCTTCTCGCCGATGCCGCCGAACTCCCGCCACCACGCGGCGAGGTCGGCGGGAAACCGGTGGCCGATCGCGCTCTCCGCGGCCGCGATGTCCTGAGCGGACGATGGCGGCAGCAGCGTGGCGTGCAGCTTCGGGAGGTTCTCGCCCGCCCAGCGTTCGACGTCGATCCAGCTCATCGGTGCACTAAAGCATCTCCAGCGGCTGCGGCCCGCGCGGGGGAGGGAACGCCCGGTCCAGCTCGGCCAGGTCCTCGTCCGTCAGCACCAGGCCCAGCGCGCGGGCGTTGTCCCGCACGTGCTCGACCGTGCCCGCCTTCGGGATCGCGGTCACGAACGGCAGCCGCAGCACCCACGCCAGCGCCACCTGCGCGGCGGACGCGACGTGCCGCCGCGCCACGGACGCGAGCACGGGGGAGTCCAGCAGCCGTCCCTGCTCGACGGGGGAGTAGGCCATCACCGGGATCCCCGCCTCCGCGTGCCACGGCAGCAGGTCGTGCTCCGGGCCGCGGCGCGTGAGGTTGTAGAGGATCTGGTTGGTCTGGCAGAAGCCGGGCAACGCGGTCAGCTCCCGCATGTCGGTCAGGTCGAGGTTGCTGACGCCCCAGTGCCGGATCTTGCCCGCCTCGGCCAGCGCCGCGAACCCGTCGAGCGTCTCGGCGAGGGGGAACCGGCCGCGCCAGTGCAGCAGATACAGGTCGAGGCGGTCGGTGCCGAGCCGGCTCAGGCTCGCCTCGCAGGCCCGGACGGTGCCGGCGGCGCTCGCGTTGCCGGGCAGCACCTTCGACACCAGGAACACCTCGTCGCGGCGTCCGGTGATCGCCTCACCGACGAGCGACTCCGCGGCGCCGCCGCCGTACATCTCCGCCGTGTCGACCAGCGTCAGTCCGAGGTCCAGCCCGGTCCGCAACGCGCGGACCTCCTCGTCGCGCCTGGCGGGGTTCTCGGCCATCATCCACGTCCCCATGCCGAGCGCGGGGACGGTCTCGCCGGACGGCAGCTGCACGGTCATGGGTCCCAGCTTGCCGGGTACGTTGGGGTCATGCGACGTGCGGGCCTGATCCTCCTCGTGCTGCTCGTCGTGGCACTGGCCGTGCTGGCCCAGGTCGCCGGCCTCCCCGACGGCGACGAGCTCCGCGCGTACGTCGACGGCGGGGGAGCGGCGGCCCCGTTCGTCCTCGTGGGCGTCTGCGCGCTCGGCACGGCGGTGTTCCTCCCGAAACCGGTGCTCGCCACGGCGGCCGGGCTGCTGTTCGGCATCGGGTGGGGGAGCGCGCTCGCGGTCGCCGGGTTCACGGCCGGCGCCATGATCGCGTTCGCGGTGGCCCGCGGGCTGGGACGCGAGACCGTGGGGCGCTGGCTGGGGGAGCGGCTGCAGGTGGTCGAACGGGTCTTCGCTCGACGCGGCGTCGAGGCGACGCTCGTGGTCCGGCTGCTGCCGGTCGTGCCGTTCACGCTGGCGAACTACGCCGCGGGCGTCACGGCGGTGAGGGCGCGCGACTTCGCTCTCGGCACCGCGCTGGGCCTCGTGCCGTCGACGGTGCTCGCCGCGGTGCTGGGGGACGCGCTGAGCGATCTCGGATCGCCCCGTTCCCTGGTGGCGCTGGCGATCTGGTGCGTGCTGGCGGTCGCGGGGGTGTGGTGGGGGCGGAACTTGATCACAGCGGCCGCACGGGCCTCCTAGAGCCTTCCGGACCGCAAAAAGCCGCCCCGGCGGGAGACCGGGACGGCTTGAAGCGTCTGCGAGGAGATCAGGCCGTGCGGGTGCGGCGTCCGCGCAGCTCTTCGAGGCGCTCGTCGAGCAGCTCCTCGAGCTCGGGGATCGACCGGCGCTCCAGGAGCATGTCCCAGTGCGTGCGCGGCGGCTTGATCTTCTTCACCTCCGGCTCGACGCCGTCGATGATCTTCGACTCGGTGCCGTGGAGACGGCATTCCCAGGTCGGCGGCAGCTCGGCGTCGTCGGAGAACGGGACCTCGAAGTCGTGTCCCTTGGGGCAGGCGTACCGCGCTGCCCGGCGCGGAGCGAGATCGTGGTTGCGGTCGGTCTCGTAGCTGACTGCTCCGAGCCGGCTTCCACGCAAAACGCGGTCGGCCATGGCGGTGTCCTTTCGCTCGGCTCAGGGCCGGGGCCCAGGCTTCTTGCTCACCGTGTGCAACGCCCGGATTGCTCCGTTTGTTTCCGGTTCGCCTTCATGGTCGCCCACAGTGACGTCGTTCACTCGTCAACGAAGGCTTCCTACTAATGGATGCGATCGCCACAGGATCGTGACGCGTTATCAAGCTCCTGCGCTCATGCATCACTCTAATGGCCTAGAGGAGGCGGTGGGTAGTCGCCTACGCCAACCGAAGCTGACCACTTTGTGCGACGTCAGGGCCTAGATCACCCAGCCGGAAGTGACGGCGGCAGAGCACCTGGTAGCGCACAGTAGTTTCCGTGGCGTCGGTTACACCGTTGCTCTCCGTACCCGGTCGGTGCTGTTCCGTGTCCGGCGCCGTGTCGGCGACCAGGACCGTGTCTCCCGCGCGAATCACCCGTCCGGCCCGCACCCGCGCGTTGAACCGCCCCGGCACCCCGCACCAGCAGAGCACCTCGACCTGGATGGCCTTGAGCTCGTCGGCCAGTTCGAACAGCCGCTGCGAACCGGGGAACATCTCGCCGCGGAAGTCCGTGGCCAGGCCGAAGCAGTACACGTCGACCTGGACGTCGTCCGCGAGCTCCGCCAGCTGCTCCACCTGTTCGGGGGTGAGGAACTGGGCCTCGTCGACGATCAAGTAGTCGACCCGGCGGCCCTGCGCCCACTCCGCCCGCACCAGCCGGCGGAGGTCGTCGTCGCGGATCTCCGCGGCCTCGCGCGTGATGCCGATGCGGCTCGAGATCTGCGGGCGGCCCGACCGGTCGTGCCGGACCAGCAGCAGCCCGCGGCGGCCCTGCCGGGAGTTGTTGTGGTCGATCTGCAGGGCGAGCGTCGACTTGCCGCAGTCCATGGGGCCGAAGAAGAACTTGAGGTGCCCCACCACCGGCGTCGAGCGCCGGGAACCCGCGACAGGTACAGCGGAGAGGGCGTCTGTCGGATCGGGAAGGGCGTCCACGGCGGGTCACCCTAGTGCCTGGGTCCCGATCATGAGGAATCCCCACGGTTCATCGCCCACCCCTTCGCCCGCGACCTGGTACTTCCGCACGGCATAGCCCCGGAACAGCGACTCGAAACATCCTTTCGGATCGAGTGACTCGATAACTTCAGTGTTGACCAAAATCAATCGCCGTCGTTGTTCCGCTTCCCGATATAGCTCGCGCCGCGATATATTCAGCGACATGAGTGGTCGGGTCATGTCGGAACAGATGTTCCTCGTGCTCACCGCGCTCGCCGAGGAGCCGTTGCACGGGTACGCGATCGTGCAGGCGGTGGAGCAGCTGTCCGAGGGGCGGATGGTGCTGCGGGTGGGCACGTTGTACGGGGTGCTGGACAGGCTGGTCGCGGACGGGTTCGCCGAACGCGACCGCGAGGAGGTGCACCAGGGGAGGCTGCGGCGCTACTACAAGCTCACCGACTCCGGTGTGCGGGCGTTGCAGGCCGAGGTCGCGCGGCTCAGCGCGAACGTGCGCGCGGCCTCCGCCGTCCTGCGGGGGAGGGGCGTGCAGGCGTGGGCGAACAACGCGTGAGCAACCTCGAACGCCGGTACCGGCGCCTGTTGAGGGTGTTGCCGCGGTGGTACCGCGACGACCGCGAGGAGGAGATGGTCGGGATCTTCCTGGCCGGCCGGACCGGCGACCTCGACCAGGAGCACGGCTGGCCGGGGTGGGGGGAGACCTGGGCGGTGCTCGGGCTCGCGGTGCGGACGCACCTGGGGGCGGGGGCGGCGCTCTCCGCCGGGGTGAACCGGCGCGGCGAGGTCGTGCGCGCGTTGGGCGTCATCGGTCTGCTGGTCGGGTTGTTCCAGGCTGGTGTGGCGATCACGAGCTCGGTGGTCTCGTCGGGGTTCACGGCGCTGGCGTTCACCGTGCTGCTCGCGCAGGTGCCCGTCGCGGCGTTCGTGGCGCTGCTCGCGGGGCAGCGGACGGCGGCGAAGCTGCTGGCGCTGGCCTCGGTGCTGCCGGGGCTGGTGCCCGTTCTGGCGTTCGGGGCGGTCGCGGGGACGTGGTGGCTGTTCCAGCTGCCGGCGCTCGTGACGTTCGTGTGCCTGTGCCTGGGTTTCCACCGCGAGGCTCCGACGCCGCCGGTCGGCAGGCTCGCCTGGTGGGGTGGGGGAGCGCTGCTGCTGGGGCTGGCCGCCGGACCGTTGACGGCGACGGTCGTGCTCATCGCGGCACTCGTGGTGGTGCGCGTGGTGGCGTTGGTGCGGGGTGACTTCGTGCTGGGGCGGGCGTTGTCGGTGTTCGCGCTGCTGGAGCTCGGACCGGTGGTGTTGCTGCTGCTGAGCGGCACGGTGGTGGCCCTCGCGGTCGCCCTCGTGGTGGTGCTGGTGGTCAGCGCGGTGGCGCCGGTGCGGAAGCCGCGGTTCTCGTGACGAACCTCGAACGCCGGTACCGGCGCCTGCTGAAGGTGTTGCCGCGGTGGTACCGCGACGACCGCGAGGAGGAGATGGTCGGCCTGTTCCTGGCCGACCGGAGCGACGACCTCGACCTGGAGCACAGCTGGCCGGGCTGGGGGGAGACGGGCGCGATGCTGGCGTTGGCGGTCCGCACACGGTTCGCGGCGTCGCACGCTCCGGCGACCGCGGTCCGGTTGGGGGAGGTCGCGCGGTGGCTGGCGGTGCTGGGGATGGTGCTGGGCCTGAAGAACGCGGTGCAGGTGGTCTACGCCGAGCTCGTCGTGGGGGACGGGGCGGCGCCGCAGTGGGAGACGCTGCTGGTGGACCTGAGCCCGGTGGCGGTGATCGCGTTGCTGGTGCGCGGTCAGCGGACGTGGGCGAAGGTCGTGGCGGGGGTGGCGTTGCTGCCGTGGCTGGTGCGCGCGCTGACCGATCCGGGTCCGGCTGGTCTGACGAGCGTGTTGTGGCAGTTGCCGGCGCTCGTGGGGTTCGTGGCGCTGTGCCTGGGTTTCCACCGGGAGGCGCCGCCGCCGGCCCGGATGCTGTGGTGGTGCGGGGGAGCGGTGGCCGTGGGGTTGGTGGAGATGCTCGCCTACGGCGTGAGTCCGGTCGTGGTGCCCGCTGCGGTGCTCTGCGTGCGGGTGTTCGCGTACGTGCGCGGGGAAGTGGCGTTGGGGCGGGCGTTGGCGGTGTTCGCGGTGCTGTGCTCGCCGTGGCTGGTGGTGTTGTTCG
>NZ_DASVFL010000269.1:0-4114 GCF_036380075.1 Lentzea sp.
ACCGGACAGCTCGCCCTCGCCGAACAGGCGGTCGAATCGACCAGTCGCGCGGTGGCGATCACTCCGCCCGGTGATCCCGCGCGCGCCCGTTACCTGGTCAACGTCGCGAGCGCGTACCTGGTGCTGCACGAGCGCACCGACGACGCCGCGCACGCGCGTACGGCCGTGGAGTTCAACCGCCAGGCGATCGACGAGCTGGGGGAAGACCATCCCGACCTGCTCGGAACGCTGACGCAGACCATCGCACCCCTGGTCGCGCTCGCGTCCGCGACGAACGACGAGGCGTTGTTCGCCGAGGCCGTGGAGATCGGGCGCCGCGTCAGCTCCGTCCCCGACGACCACCGCGATGTGATCCCCGCCTGTTCCAACGCCGCACACGCGCTGCTGCGCCGGCACGACCACACCGACGACCCGCGGGACGCTCTCGAAGCCCTGGACCTAGCGGACCGCGCGGCGCGGCTCACACCGGACGGCTCACCGCACCTGCCGCCCGTCCTGAACACCCTCGGCGGCGCTCAGCTGAAGGCGGGCCGGATCGACGACGCCCGCCACTCCTTCTCCCGGTCGGCCGGAGCGCCGTCGGCGACCGTCCTCGACCGCATCCGGGCGTGGCGGTACCTGGGCCGCATCGAACTGGTCGCGAACGATCCCGAGGCCGCCGTGGCCGCGTTCGCACAGGCGGTCTCACTGCTTCCCAGGTTGACACCGCAACGCTTTCTCCGCGGTGACCGCGAGTTCGGCCTCGGCCAGACCACCGGCATCGCGGCCGAGGCGGCGGCCGCCGCCGTCCGAGCGGGGCGGCCCCGTCAGGCCGTGGAACTGATCGAGCAGGCGCGCACGCTGTTGATGTCCGAAACCCTCGACGCACGCTCGGACCTGCGCACGCTGTCCGAACTCGAACCGGGCCTGCACGGCGAACTCCAGCGGCTCCGCGACGTGATCGACGCCGCCGACCACCCGGTCGAGGCCGGTCTGGTCGGTTCACCGTCGGCCGTCCGGCGGGACGAACTCACCTCCGAGTGGAACGACCTGCTCGACCGCATCCGGACCCGGCCGGGACTCGGCACGTTTCTGCTCCCCCAGCCGCTCGGCGTCGACCGGGGTCCTGTCGTGTTCACCTATGCCACCCGCTGGGGCTCCGGCGCCCTCGTGCTGGGGCCCGGCGGGACGATCGACGCGGTCGCCCTGCCGGGCATCACCGATATCAGCGCGGCCGAACAGGGCGACCTCTTCGAGAGCGCGAGCATCGCCGTCACGAAGGCATCGTCCTACCAGGCCAGAAAAGCAGCGCTCGACGACATGCACGCCGTCCTGAAGTGGTTGTGGGACAACGTCACCGAGCCGGTCCTCGACCACCTGGGGCACACGTCGCCGAGCAGTTCGGACTGGCCGCGGGTCTGGTGGTGCCCGATCTCCGTGATGAGCTCGCTGCCCCTGCACGCGGCCGGACATCACGACGAAGGTCCACATAGGACTGTCCTGGACCGGGTCGTCTCCTCGTACACGACGTCGATGCGCACCCACGCGCGCGAGCCCCGGCGAAAGGGTGACGCGGCGACGCTGATCGTCGCGATGCCCGAAACGCCGGGCGCTTCCCCGCTGCCGTCGGCGTCCGCCGAAGCGGCGGTGATCACCCGCATGATTCCCGGCGCGGCCGTGCTCACCGGCGCCGACGCGACCAGGACGGCGGTGGAACGGGCACTCGTCCGCCACCCGATCGCCCACGTCGCCTGCCACGCGATCGGTGACGCACTGGACCCAGGCGGCAGCCGTCTGCTGCTCCACGACCACGACACCGCAGGACTCACCGTCGCCGAAGTGTCCCGGCTCGACCTGCCGGACGCGGATCTCGTGTTCCTGTCGGCCTGCAACACCACCGACAGCGCGCCGCGCCTCGTCGACGAGGCCGTGCACATCACCGGTGCCTTCCACCTCGCCGGATACCGCCACGTCATCGGCACCTTGACGCCGGTCAACTCGACCGCCGCCCGCGTCGCCGGCACCGTGTACGAGATGCTGACCAACGGTGGCACCAAGCCACCGGACACCACCGATGCGGCGCTGGCCCTGCACCGGGCGGTGCGGCAGATCCGGGCCGATCACCTGGACGCCCCGCACACCTGGGCCGCCTGGATTCACGTCGGCCTCTGACGAAGGGAACTCGCGTGCACCTCGCCGAGGTCGAGCTGCTGCTCACCGAAGAAGTGCGGGCCTACACGCCGGCAGACGTCCACATCGGACGCATCGTCGTGCACGGCCTCCAGGTGGACCACCTGGCCACCGACGAGCCACACGACGTCTTCCTCGCCCAGATCCTCTACGACATCACGCTGGAGGAGGGCGTGCCGGACCCGCTGTCGGTGACGGCCGGTCTCGAGTTCCGCACCCCCGACGTCCGCGTCCGCGACGCGTGGCCGAGGTCCGTGACCAAGCCGCGGCAAGGAGAACGGCTGGCGATCACCACCAGACTGGAGTTCGTCCCGCACACCCCGGACGCCACCGGCCTGCTCGACGACAACGTGCCGGTGTCCGAGATCGCGCCGACGGTGCACGCGTTCGGAATCGGCGGTTCCAAGATCCGATGGCACCACACCGGCGCAGTCCTGCCGGGCCCACGTCGCGGCTCGCTGATCGTGACCGCGCCCGCGGCGTGCACCGAGATCGAGATCCGCGTAGTCGCCGCGACCGAACTGCCGAGCACCTTGGGCATGCACCCGCGCGACAAGCCGGACACGATCATCGTGAGACTGCCGCACCGCCCGGCACCCGAGACGGGTCTCCGCTACCGCATCGGGTTCACCGTCGACATCGTGGGCTACAGCTCCCGCACCAGCGAGGCCCAGAAGGCCGCTCAGCAACGGATCTTCACCCTGCTGCGGCGCTTCGCAGAGGAACTCGGCATCACTTTCGACCCCCAGAACTTCCAAGGCACCGGCGACGGCTACCACTACGTCCTGCCGGACGTCGACGCCCTGGTTGCCGTGCGCCACCTCGTAGAAACAATCCCGCGCCTGCTCCGCGAGGACAACAGGTCCCACGCGGACGAGATCAGGCTCCGCATGGCGGCGGACATCGGACCGGTCGAGCAGGGCGTGCTCGGTTTCGGCGGCCCCACCGTCATCCGGTTCTGCCGGCTCGTGGACAGCGACCCGATCCGCGCAGCCATGAAGGAAGCCGACACCGACATCGCGATCATTGTGTCGGACACCTTATACAACGACGTCCTGCGCCAGTACGGCGATCTGGTGCGGCTACCCTTCCAACAGTGCACCGTGGCGGTGAAGAACTACCAGGCGACCGCGCATCTATTGAGCCGCGTCCCCTGATCGTCAAGGCACGGTGTCCAAGATGGGCGCGGCTGCTGCCTGCCTCCGCCTTGTGGGGTTGTGCGTGCCGAAAACTACGTCCATGCAGGTCACGGCACATGGCGATACTCGTGGATGACTCAGTCGAGAAGATCATGTCGGTCTATGATGCGGCGTTCGATCTGATCGGGTTCGCCAGGCTGAGGCCTGCCCCGCAGGAGTGCCGCGTCGGCGAGCGATCGGCGGGCTCGGTGCTCGCTGTAGTACCGCTCTTACTCACCCAGCGCCCAGCGCAGATGGGCCTGATTCCAGATAAGCGGGCGGCCGAAGCGGTCGCCGCGAAAATTCTTGCTCCAGTCGATACAGATCAGCCCGAAAGATTGATTAGTCGCCTGCTGGCCATGGCCGCCGCCATCTGGCACAACTGGCAAACCGGCATGACCAGCAAGCGCTCACTGACCGCGTTCGATCACTAACGCCAACTTCACGGAATCAACCATCTAGTTGACGCGCGGGATAGCCATGCGGGTGAGCAGGTCGCGTTCGCGGTCCATGTCCCGGAAGGTCGAGGCCACGAACAACGGCATCCGACGCCAGGCCGCAGCCGGTTCGCCCTGTTTCACGCCGTCATCGCCTCCGGGATCCGCTGATCGTTCCACCCCGATCGTCCCACCGGAAAGCCGTCGTCATGCACCGCACGACCGGAACCACGGACGAGTGAACTGTCGCCGAGTCGTGAAACACCGGCCACCACGACGTCGATGGAAGAGCGATCACCGATCGCTCGCCACGCCCTCCCGCTCGCGGCT
>NZ_DASVFL010000270.1:0-14461 GCF_036380075.1 Lentzea sp.
CGAGTGGTGCCGGAAGCTCACCAGGGCGTTCGGCAAGGCGGGCGGTCTGTTCAAGAAGCTTGACGACGTCCTCGCCAACGCCAGCGTCAACCTCGCCAAACGCGGCGATGACTTCGTGACCGTGCTGAAGCAGGGCGCGAATGCGGACATCGCGCGGGCGATGAAGGACTTCAACGTCGGCGCCATGGTGAGGGACGCGGGAGCCGGCGCGAAGAAGGTTGTCGTCGATGGCGTCACAGGCCTGCCGAAGGACATCGGCTCCGCCATGGCCGAAGAGTTTCGCAAGGAAGGTGCGAAGATCGTCGACAACCGAGGCTGGAAGGACTGGCGCGAGCTGAAAGCAGATCAGGAGAAAGAGGAGCGGGGCGGGTGAACGCTCTCCGGCGCATCCTTGTCGCCCTGATCGTTCCGTTGCTGGGCTACCTGCTCGGTGCCACGGTCTTCAACTACTTCTGGAACCAGGTCGAACCAGGTGACCTGACGAAAGCCGATCTGGTGGCCACGGCGAAGTCCTGCGAACGCCGCGGCCCGGTGGCGTTGCGGGGCTTCGGCTTCTACTACGAGTGCCGGGCCGAAGTCCGGATCAGGTCGAGTGGAGAGACGTACACGTCGACCGTGACGGGGTGGCTGACACCAGAGGACATCGGCAAGCAGTACGCCGTCCACACCGTGCGGCATGGCAGGCCGTTGGAGCCGGACGTGCGGTCGGAAGGCCAAGTTCTCCTGGGCTCGTTGTGCACCTTCGGCTTCGCGATCGCGTTCCTCTTCTTGAACGTCTGGATCGCACGTCACGTGTGGCCCGATGCTCCCCGGCGCAATCGTCGCGTGCCGATTGGATACGAGCCGCCTCAGCCGTGAGCAGTCACCTTGAGGCGATGCAGACGGCAGTGCTAGAGCGTTTGTCAGGTGACCGAAGCAAAGCCGAGGGACCGTGTGACCGAACTGCGTGCGGTGCTGGACGCGGCGTCTGGGGCTGCAGGCTGTGAAGTACTTTTCATCATCCACAGGCTGATCACGCGAGCGTGTCGCTGGTGAGCGTCTTGCCGAACTTCCGCGGACAGTCAGGTAGACGCCAGTTGCACTCGTGTGTCGCTTGCTCAAACCCCGTTGCGCTTTTCGCTCTTGGTGGACGGTGTCGCGGTGAAGCCTGACTCGTCGCCCATGTGGATGAACAGGCGTCCGGTCAGCGTGCCGTCCTCGGCCAGGCCCGCCCAGCCGCTACCGCTGATCTGATCGCCCTCGTCGCTTCCGTCCCAGGTGAACTCGACGAACGGCTGACCGTCTCGCTCGCTCCATCGGCAGTCCATCCAGCCCTCGACGGCGACGAAGCCGAACCGGCCGGTGTCGTCCCTGTCCTGTAGTCGATCCGGCCTGGAACGCTGGTCGTGTGCTCAGTCGGCCAATCGCGTGGGCGGCTTTCGTGGTCGGGACCGGTCATCGACGTCAACGCCGTGTTGATCCTCGAGTACAAGCCGGCGCCGAGATCGGAGGAGTGCCGCGGGCCGTTGCGTGGGCTTGCGAAGTCGTTCTACGACGCGGTTCAGGCGTAGGCAGGTATTGCCGACGCGAACATCGGTTGTGCGGGTGCATGGTTGTGGCTGGTGTTGTGAACGGGTGGTCGATGGCGCACTCGGTTGACCGTTCACAAAACGGGTGAGGTCCGGTCGGGCATTCGTCGGATGACTGATATCGATATCGGTCGGAGAGTGCTTGCTCAGGTGTGGGGAAACGGATTTATTTCGGGCTGGTCGGCGCTGCGGATCGGGCACAAGGGGCGGCTGAGCTGTCGGTTCAGGTGTTTTGTGGTGGCGTGCGTGTCCAGTTTGTCGTATTCGTTACGTTGTCGGGATCGTCACCTGCGCGTTTCCTCGGCTGTCAACGTCGATTCGAGTGAATGCTGACGAGCTGTCGGCTAAGGCTGTGGTGTATAGACCGTTGCCTTGGGCAAGGGATGGCGAGGCCTAATGAGACGTGAATTGGTCTGGTCGTGCAAATATCGGAAACCGACGCTAATGTGGAACTCGTGCCGGTTGAGACGGGGTCCGGGCAAGGGTTTGGCTGCGGCCGTTGTGCTTATCGCCGGTAGGCTGAACGGGGGTGTGTCCGGGATTGATGTGAAACGGGCGAAGCAACTGCGCCGCTGGTGTGGGCGCTGCCGGGCCTAGTGCGCCGTGAGAGTCTGGAGCATGCACCGTTGTCACATTCTGAGCCACAGCTGCGGTTCAACATCCTGGGATTGCTCGAGTGCTGGGCCGGCACGACGCGTTTGAGACTTGGCGGGCCCGTGCACGAGCGTGTGCTCGTGAGCCTGCTGCTCGAGCCCGGACAGGTGCTGTCCATCTCGCGCCTGGTCGAGGCCGTCTGGGACGACGGGCCTCCCGCTACCGCCGGGCACCAGGTTCGCAAGGCCGTGGCCAAGCTGCGGCAGGTCATTCCCGGCGGGGCCGGGCTGATCACCACCGAGGGCTCCGGGTACCGGGCCGTCACCGGGTGGGTGCACCTGGACCTCGACCTGTTCCTGGCGTTGCTCGCTCAGGCTCGTGAGGCGGCGGCCGCCGGGTCGGTGGCCGAGACGGCTTCTCTGTTGCGGCAAGCGCTTGCCTTGTGGCGTGGGCCTGTTCTGTCGGGTGACGGTGGCCGGTTGATCGACGCCGCGTCCGCCGCGTTGGAGGAACGGCGGCTGGCTGCTGTCGAGCAGCTCATGGAACTGCGGCTGGGCAACGGTGAGGCGGGCGAGCTCGTCGGGGACCTCGTCGAGCTGGTGGCGGCGTACCCGTTGCGGGAGACGTTGCACTTCCAGCTGATGCTGGCGTTGTTCCGGTCCGGCCGGCAGGCCGAGGCGCTGGAGGCCTACAACCACGTGCGGCGGTTGCTGGCCGACGAGCTGGGGATCGACCCGGACGTCCGGTTGACGGAGTTGCGGGACGCGATTCTGCGCAACGACCCGTCGTTGACCGCGCCGCAGCAGTCGCGTGCTTCCAGTGAGCCGGCGGCTGAGGGTGGCGCGTCGGTGTGCTCCTTGCCTTACGACTTACGGGACTTCACCGGGCGTGAGCGCGAGTTGCACGACTTGCTCGACTACGCGCGCGAAGCGGGTGGTCGCATCGTGGCGATCGACGGCATGGGTGGCATCGGCAAGACTTCGTTGGCTGTTCGGGCCGCTTATCTGCTTGCTGAGCAGTACCCCGACGGGCAGTTGTACGTGGATCTGCGCGGGTTCACGCAGCAGCAGCCGCCGTTGAGCGTCGACGCGGTGGCCGAGACGTTGTTGCGGCAGCTCGGTGTGCCCGGTGACCGCATTCCCGGTGACGCCCACGGCAAGGTTGCCGAGTGGCGGGCGATCGCCGCGCAACGGCGGTTGTTGCTCCTGCTCGACAACGCCGGCAGTGCCGCGCAGGTCCGGCCGTTGCTGCCGCCGGGTGCGAACTCGATGATGCTGGTCACGAGCCGGGGGCGGCTGGTCGACCTGGACAGCGCGTACTGGATCTCGCTCGGGACGATGTCGTCCGTCAGCAGTCTCGCGATGCTCGTCGACACGCTGGGGGAGAAGCGTGTGGCCGCCGAGCCCGCGGCTGCCGCGGCACTGGCGGAGCTGTGCGGGCACCTGCCGCTCGCGTTGCGGATCGCCGCGGCGCGGCTGCACAACCGGCCGCGGTGGACCATCGCCTACCTCGTCGAACGGCTCGGCAACGAGTCGCGCAGGCTCGACGAGCTGCGTTCGGGCGAGCGCAGTGTCGAGCTGACCCTGAAGCTGTCCTACCTGGGACTCACGTCCAAGCACCGCGCGGCCCTGCGCCTGCTGGCGCTGCATCCCGGGCACAACAACATAGAGGCCCGCTCGGCGGCGGCGCTGCTCGGCACGGGGGTGGAGGAAGCCGAGGAGATCATGGAGCACCTGCTGGACGTGCACCTGATCCAGCAGCACGAGCTGAGCTACTACGCCTTCCACGACCTGGTCCGCAGCTTCGCCCGGCGGCTCGGGCACCAGCGGGTGGACCGCGACAGCGCCCACGAGGGCGAGCACGGTCAGCTGGAGGACGAAGCGGCGGTCGCCCGGCTGCTCGGCTACTACGTGCTGGCCACCGACCTGGCCTGCGACCTCGCGTTCCCCGGCCGGGTGGCGCTGGAGTCGGAGCTGCGGGACGACGGCGCCAGCCTGCCGCTGCTGCGCGACGGCGACCACGCCAGGGAATGGCTTGCCCGGGAACAGAACGCGCTGCGCAACGCGGTGATGCTCGCCTACCGGATGGGGCTGCACCGCCACGCCGCGGCACTGGCCCGCAACGCCGTCTTCCAGTTCGACGCCAAGGGCCAGTTCGAGGAGTACCGGGAGATCGCCGGGATCGCCGTGGCGGCGTCGCGCAAGCTCGGGCACGACGCACTGCTGCGGGTGAGCCTGTCCAACCTGGCCATCGCGGACTGGAAGCTCGGACGTTTCTACGACGGCATCACCGCGGCGACCGAGGGGCTGCACCTCGCCGTCCGGCTCGGGGACCGGCGCGGGGAGGCCAAGGACACCGGTGTGCTCGGTGCGCTGCTGGGCGCGCTCGGCAGGTTCGACGAGGCGTTGTCGCGGCTGCAGCAGTCGATCGCGCTCAAGCGGGAGCTCGGTGCCAGCCGGGCGGAGGCCGAGTCGCTCACCAACCTCAGCACGCTCTACGAGCAGTGGGGCCACTTCGAGGAGGCCGCCGCCGCGGCGCGCAGGGCGCTGGAGCTCAACCGGGAGCTCGGGGCCAGGGACAACGAGCTGGTGTCGTTGGCGGACCTCGCGACCGCCCACCTCGGGCTGGACCAGGACGACGAGGCGCAGAGGTGGCTCGACCAGGCGATGGAGCTCGTCGACGACACCTCACCCGCCGCGGACCGCGCCCTGGTGCTGGCGCTGGCGGCGAAAGCGGCTCATCGCCGGGGTGACCACGACCGCTTCGTCGCCCTGGCCGGCAAGGCGCTCACCCTCGGCCGGACCAGCAGGACGCCGATCAGGCAGGCCAGGATCGAGAACATCCTCGGCGGCCTGGAGCTGGCCGACGGTCGCGGCCTGGCGGCGTTGCAGCTGCACACCAGCGCGCACCGGATCGCCTCCGAAGCCAACTACCAGGTCGAACGGGCCCGTGCCCTGCATGGACTGGCGCAGGCCCACGAGGCGATCGGGGACGGCGCCGCCGCCGCGGAACGGCGGCGGCAGGCCGACGACCTGTTCGACGAACTGGGGATCGGCACGCGGTTCCGCCGATCCTGCTGACATCGTTGTCAGCGGTTGGGGCCCTCGCCGCCGCCGTCGTTCTGCACGTCCTGCCGCACCGCGGCGACGGACTGGCCGTGCTCGGGCGTGACGGCTGACGCGGCGGTGGTCAGTGCGCCCGCGGTGGCGACCAGGGCGAGGACGAGACCAACCATCTTGCAGCGCATGAGAACTCCGCTCAGTCGTGTGCAGGGATCTTCCTTGAGTTCCATTCTGCTCGAATCCGTTACCGGGTCGTTCCGGCCTCGATACCCCTGCCCGTGACCACGCCGGGAACGGGCCGGCGGCGTCCGGTGAGCGGGAGACGCGAGGCAGACGGGTGATCCGGGGCGCCGGGGGTACGGATCAGGATCCGTTGGGGAACGCACGGGTGAAGAATCGCCTGGCGCACGCAGTTCGAGCCGCCGCCCGACCGGCAGGTGCTCGGGCGCCGCCACCGGGGCCGCGGTGGTCGCGAACGCGACGGAGTCCGGAGGTGCGCCCGGACTCCCGCATGGGGGCGGTGCCGAGACCTCGCGGGCGTGGAACCCGGGCTCGGCGCCAGAAGCACATGGTGGAGGTGTGGTGGCTGGGTTTGGCCGGCTGAGCAAGACGACCCGGGGTGGTGTCCCTGGTTTCGGTGCGGAGGCGCCGTGGCCGATCCGCGTTCTCGTGGTTCAGCCGAGTCCGGGGTTCGTCCTCAAGGCGGTGAAGGCGGGGCTCGACGTCTGGGCCGTCGTCGACCCGAGCCGGTACGACGGGAGCCAGCTCCGGCTGATCGACTCGGCGGTGAAGCAGCTGCTGTCCGTCGACCTCGGTGACCAGGCCGCGCTCGACGTGCTGGTGGTGAGGACGGTCCGCCGCAACCGGATCGGTCACGTGCTGTGCCGGTGCGGCCGGTCGCACGGCCTGAGCCGGCAGTCGATGCTGATGCCGGGACCGTCCGCCGCCGTGCGGATGCTCACCCGGCTGGAGGGCAAGCGGCGCGCGGAGGTGGACGCGGCTCCGGCGGACGTCGGGTTCTTCGCCGCCCTGCGCGGGCAGGAGATCGCGTTGTGCGGGAACGGGACGGACGACGTCGAGCACCGGCCCTGTCCGCAGTGCGACTTCTCCTGCCCGGTCGACGCGGAGCCCGGCGTGGCGGCGTTCGTGGTCACGACGCTGACCTTCGAGGGGATGCACCAGGTCGTCGGCGTCACGGCCACGTCGCCCGAGTACCTGCTGCACCCGGCACCGCTGCCCTCGCGGCAGGAGGCGGCCGTCCTGGCCGCGGTCACGTCCCTGCTCGATCTCGCGGGGTACGAGCGAGGTCCGGCGCACGTGACCGTGGTGCTCACCGACAGCGGTCCGCACGTCGACTCCGTGCACACCTGGTTCGGGCCCGACGGGTTCCTGTCGCTGCTGGAGTTCTGCACGGGCCTGGACCTGGAGACCGAGCTGAGCCGGATGCTCACGGACGGACCGGTCCTGAAGCCGTCGGCGGCCCGGTCCGCCACGGTGCAGTTCCTGCGGCCGGGACCGGGCCGGCTGGTGTCGGTCGCCGGACTGGCCGAGGCGAGCACGTCGCCCGGGGTGCTCGAAGTCTTCTTCCCCTACGAGCCAGGGGATCTGCTGACCGCGCACGACGCGGGTTTCCTCCTGGTGGAGGGGGCGTCGACGGTCGAGGCGCGGTCCCGGGCCCTCGCCGCCTGCGCCGGCGTGCGGGTCACCGTCGACGCGATCTGAACGCACTTCGGGAACCGTCTCCCGCCGGTCCGGAAAGGACAGACGGGAGACGTCCGACGTCACGCCCGCCGGGTGGTCTGCTCCTCGCGGTGCTGCAGAACCGAGCGGAGCTCCGGGCGCAGGACCTTTCCCGTGGGGGTCCTGGGGATGCGGTCGAGTGCGATGAACCGTTCGGGGACCACGGCTTCGGAGAACAGGAGCCGGAGCGCCTTCGCGATCTCGGGACCGTCGTCGCCGTTCGTCACGACCGCGGCCACGATCCGTTCTCCCGCGAAACGGTCGGGCAGCGCGACGCACGCCGCGTCGCGAACCTGGGGGAGAGCGCGCAACGCGCGGTCCATCTCGTCGAGCGACACGGTTTCCCCGGCGACCTTGGCGATGTTCTTCACCCTGCCGGTGAGGACGAAGAAGTCCCTGTTGTCCTTCCGCAGGCGGTAACCGAGGTCCTGCGAGTGGAACCAGCCGCCCTGGAACGCCTCGCCCGTGGCCTGGTCGTTGCCGAGGTAGCGGGACATCACGTTGAGCCCGCGCATGCACACCTCGCCGACTTCTCCCGGCGGCAGGCGGTGTCCGTTCGGGTCGAGCACGGCGACCTCGTTGCCCGGCACCGCCACGCCCACGGACGGGATCTCGGCGTCCAGCATCAGCTCGCGGTACGTGGCGCCGGGGAGGTCGGGCGGCAGCGTGGTGGAGAAGTTCGTCGTCTCCGACAGCCCGTAGCCCTGGACGACGCGCGTTCCGAGGCGGTCGGCGACGGCCCTGGCCGTGGCGGAGGGCAGCGGTGCCGCGGCGGAGAGGAAGTAGCGGAACCCGTGCGGCAGCCGGCGCCGGCCCCACACCTCCAGCACCGTCTCCAGCACGCTCGGCACGACGCTGGCGAGGTGCGGGCGGTAGCGCTCGACCAGGCCGGGGTAGGTCAGCGGCGAGAACGAGTCCGCGAGGACGAGCTGGGCCCCCGCCATGAGGGTGCCGAGAACGCTGAAGTGCAGGCCGTTGACGTGGTGCACGGGCAGGCAGCCGAGCACCCGGCTGCTGGAGGTGAGCCGGTGGTGCCGGCGCACGGCCTCGGCGTTCGCGGTCGCGTTCAGCCGGGACTGGGCGACCAGTTTGGACGCCGCGGTGGAACCGGAGGTGGCGAAGTAGAGCGCGTCCTGCGCGGCGTCGACGCGGGGATCGGTCCACTGGACGGCCCGGTCGTCGCGCAGGATCTTCCGCCAGTCCGGTAGTTGCAGGGCGTTCGCTCCGTGCGGTGGTTCCGTGCCCGGCGCATGCACCACGGCGACGGCGCCCGCGGCCGCGATCTGCTGCGAGGTCCGTTCCGGCGGGTCGGCCGGTCCCAGCATGAGGACCCGGTGCCCGGCCCGCAGCGCACCGAGGACGGTCAGCACCGACGGGATGTCGTTGACCGGCGCGAACGCGAACGTCGTGGGCCGGGAGCCGAGCTCCGCCGTCAGCCGGGCGGCGACGGCCCGCGTCGCGCCGTCCGCCTCGGCGAACGTCAGCGCGGTCTCCCGGCCGGACCGCGTCACGGAGGTGAGCCACGGCCGGTGCCCGCGGACGCGGCCGAAGTGCGAGAGCGCCGCGACCGGGGACGGCCAGCGGGGGACGAGGGAGTCCGCCGGGGTGTGGACGGCGGCGAACGCGTGGTCGGTCATGGTGGTTTCCTCCGTCGGTGTCACCGGTGTGCGGCGTCGAGGACCCTGGGCATCCCCTTGAGCAGATCTCCCTTCCGGGAACGGACTTCGTCCGGCACGCGCCCCCGCGTCACCTCGCGCAACCGGGGGTCCGCGAAGGAGTACCGGCCGGTCGCGCCGGAGGAGCCGGTGGCCGCGCGCAGGATGCCGCGCTGGACCAGGACCCGGAGCCAGCGGCCGGCCTGCCTCGACCTCGCGTCGGTCGCCAGGACGGCCACGGCGCGCTCGGTGAAGTCGCCGTCGACGAGCGAGGCGTCGTAGAGGACGGCCCTCGCCTCGGCGGGCAGGGTGTCGAGCAGGCATTCCAGCCGCGACCGGACCGCGTACGGGATGCGGGTGAGGCCGGGCCTGGCCGGGACGGCGTCGGGCGGGGTGGCGAGCATGCGGCCGTACTCGATCGCGAACAGCGGGTTGCCGCCGAGCTCGGCCACGAACGGCAGGAGGTGCTCCGGGCAGTGTTCCGGTGTGCCGCGGGTTCCCGCCGTCGACCGGTACGACCGCCACAGCAGCGCGGCGGTCACGTCGTCGGGCAGCGGGCTCAGGCACAGCGAGCTGCCGCGCACCATCCCGCTGTGCCAGAACGGGTGCTGCGTCAGGAGGTCCGGCCGCGCGCTGGCCACGACCAGCAGCGGCACCCCGGCGGAGTAGCGCAGCAGGTGGTCCAGGAAGCCGGGCACCAGGTCACCGGCGACGTGCAGGTCGTCGACCAGCAGCACCAACGGCTTGGCGCGCGCCAGCGCCTCGAAGAACTGCGTGAGCGCGTCGAAGGACTCCGCGGTCACCGGGATCGGCGGGTCGTTCAGGCCGAGCAGACCGTCGACGTGGGCCAGCATCCACGGCGCCCGGTGGCTGTCCACCAGCCGGGAGATCAGCTCGGTCAGCCGGGCGGCGACCACGTGGGCGGGTTCGTCGGCGTGGATGCCCGCGGCGGCCCTCACCAGCGCGGCCAGCCCGGACACCGGGTCGGCGCCGCGGGAGCAGGCCACCGAGAGCAGCGTGACGTCGCGCAGGCCCCGCGCCCACTCGCGCAGCAGCCGGCTCCGCCCGGCGCCGTCCTCGCCGAACACCGTGAGCAGGTGCGGCTGCCGGAAGTCCCGTGCCGACGCGAGCGCCCGGTCGAGGGCGCGCAGCTCGTGGTCGCGGCACAGGAACGGCGGCGGCTCGGGGCCTTCCGGCGTGCGCAACGCCTCCGTCGTGGTGGTGCACACCTCGATCGGACCGGCCGCCGGGTCCGCCAGCAGCTGTCGGCAGCGCGCGGCGAGGTCCGCCGAGATCCACGGCCGCGCACCGCGGCGGGCGTCCCGCCGCAGGTGCACCTCGCCGGCCACCACGGCGACGCGGACCTCGAACGGCAGCCACCCGCCGTCCGGGCGTTCCAGACCCGAAACCGGGCTGAAACGGGCGTTGATCGAGCGGGCCAGTCTCACCGCCCGGCCCGACGCGGCGCTGTCCACGGCGTCGAGCTCGGAGGTCACCAGCCAGAGCGGGACGTCCGGTTCGGAGCCGGCGAGCGCGCCCTCGTCCACGGCCGCGTACGTCCAGCGCACACCGGATTCCTCCGCGACCGTCGCGCAGATCCGGTCGCGCAGCAGGGCGAAGTCCTCGCCCGTCAGCGTCCGGCCGAACGCCGGCTTGGCCGAGACCAGCAACGCGGTCGTCCACCGCATCTCGTCGACGGCGACCGGTTCGGCCGCGGCGCGCGTCGTGGTGACGGCCTTGGCGGGGCCGCCCGCCGGCGCGGCCAGCAGCGAGGCGTCGTGGTTGAGGATCGCGAGCTCCAGCTCCTGGAGCTCCGGGCTCGGGTCGAGCCCGAGCTGGTCGACCAGGGCCTCGCGGGTCCGCCGGTAGACGGCCAGCGCGTCCGCCTGCCGGCCGCGCTGGTAGAGCAGGCGCATCAGCTTGGCGCACAACCCCTCCCGCAGCGGTTCCTGCTCGGCCAGCGCCTCCAGCTCGCCGGTCAGCTCCATGAACCGGCCGAGCTGGAAGTCGGCCTCGATCCGGTCCTCCAGGGCGTTCAGCCTGGCGTTGCGCAGGACGGTGGCCTCCGGCCAGTCGAACCCCTGCTCGGCGAGGTCGGGCAGCAGCGGCCCGTGCCACAGCTCCAGTGCCTCCCGGAGCCGGACCGAGGCCGACTCCCACTCGCCCGCGGCCAGTGCCTGATGTCCTTGCGCGGCAAGGTTCTGGAAGCGCACCACGTCGATCGTCTCCGGCCGCACCTGCAGGCGGTAGCCGGGGGCGCGGGTGAGCAGCTGCGGCCGTTCACCCGCGGGGTCGCCCATCTCCAGCACCCGGCGCAGGCCCGACACCGCGTTGTGCAGCATCTTGCGCGCCGACGCCGGCACCTCGTCCGGCCAGAGCGCCTGGAGCATCTGGCGGGTCGGCACCACGGAGTTGTGGTGCAACAGCAACAACGACAGGGCCAGCCGTTGCTGCACACCGCCGACGGCGATGGGTCGGCCATCAGCCACGACCTCGAGCGAACCGAGGAGAGAGAACCGCACGGCGAACCACCTCGCAGAGAACCGGAGACCGATGCGACGCTGACTGTTCTCCCCGGCGCTACCGTTCCCTGACCGTGCTGTTACCGCCGCCGACCTGGCCGGTTACCGCGAGCCGCCCTCCTCGACCGCGGACACGAGGGTGCGCACGCTGTGGAACGTCTCCGGGCGCAGCAGCTCGTCGGGCAGGTCGGTGCCGAGCTCCTCGCGCAGGGCCACGACCACCCGCACCATGCGCAGGGAGCTCAGACCGAGCTCGCGCAGCGGGGCGTCGTCGTCCGCCGGCGCGGCGCCGTCGGGGAGGGTGCGGGCGAGGATCTCGCGGACCGCGTCGGTCAGCGAGGATGCGGGTGAGCTCATGACTTCCCTCGGGTAGTGGGTTCGGCGACCGGAGCCGGCTGCGGCCCGGGCGACGTTATCAACGCGTTTCGGAAGTGGCTTCGATGAATTGCCACGGTGTCCACACCGATCAGTAACCTGGTTCGCGACCGGCGATTACTGGGTGATTTCCGCGAAGCTGCTAGAAATTTCGTCATGGGCGGTGTTCAGGAACTCTTGGTTCGTCCGGAAATGGAATCGGTGCGCGCGCTGGAGGAGCTCGGCGTGCGGCCCGGGATGCCGGGGCGGGAGGTCACCGCCCAGCTCGACGAGCAGGGTTTCGCCTTCGTCCCCGGCGTGCTGAACGGCTACCTGCTCGAGTCGCTGCGCGCACGGCTCAACGTCCTCTCGGTGGCGGGAGGCGGCGCCCGGCGCCTGGCCGACCTGGTCAACAAGGGCGAGGTCTTCACGACGACGTTCACGCACCCCGTCGTCCTCGCGGCCGTCGAGCACGTCCTCGGCGACTTCAAGCTGTCCTCGGTGAGCAGCCGTGCCGTGTTCCCCGGTGAGGGGCGGCAGCCGCTGCACGCCGACTGGGACGGCGCCGCACCGGTTCCCGGCGACTACCGGACCTGCAACACGGCGTGGGTCCTGGACGACTGGACCGAGCGGAGCGGCGCCCTCAGGGTCGTGCCCGGTTCGCACCGGTGGGGCCGCGATCCGCGGAAGGCGCTGGCGGACCCGTGGGCGTCGCACCCCGGCCAGCAGCTCGTGACGGCGCCCGCCGGGTCGTTGCTGATCTTCAACGGCCACCTGTGGCACGGCGGGACGCGCAACCGCAGTGCGGTGCCGCGGCGGGCGGTGCACGCCTGCTTCACGCGGCGGCACCACCCGCAGCAGCTCGACCAGGCGCGCCACGCCACGCGGGAGACGCTCGACCGCCTCTCGCCCGCCGCCCGGTTCGTCCTGGACGCGTGACTACGCGGGTCGCCCGGCCGGTTCGAGGTCGCCGGCCGGCGCGGTCCGGATCTCGAAGACCTCGGACAGGTCGAGGGCGGTCCGTTCCAGGTCGGACTCCGTCTCGGCGCCGATGACGAGGAGCGTGCACCAGTCCGAGGGGTGCGCTGCGTCCACGTGGTCGCCCACGCGGTGGTAGCTGACGGCGTCCAGCACGTTCGGGTGCGCCAGCAGCTCGGACCGGTCCGGCATGGAGACGATCACGCCGGACCGCTCCGGCACCAGGCAGAGGCCGCCGACCACGGGGTAGGGGCCCGGGGTGAACGGCAGGTCCGCGCGGTCGCCGTCGAACAGCTCGTGCAGGGCGACCACCCCGCCGTGCACGCCGTCCAGCGCCTTGACGACGTCCGAGACGTTCGCGCCGCCCACCCGCGAGGCGATCTCGGAGACGAGCAGCCGCCCGGTGCCGTGCTCGCGGAACACCTCCAGGTGGGTCGGGCCGCGCTCGACGCCCACCGCGGCGTTCAGCTGCGTGCTGATCTTGAGGAGCTGGGCGTACAGGTCGGGGAACTCGCTCTCGCGCAGCAGCACCGAGCCGTGCGCCGTCCGTCCGGACCAGGCCTGCAGGCGGGGCGAGAAGTAGCGGCTGACGTGGAAGGTCCAGGGCCGGCCGTCCCGCCACACCGCGTCGACGTGGAACTCCTCGCCGGCGATGAACTCCTCCGCGACGAACTGCGCGGACAACGGGCTGGGCAGGTCCTCCGCGATGGTCCGCAGCGCCTCCGCGAGCTCGGCGGGGCCGTCGACCTTCACGGTCGACACCGTGCCCCAGCCCCCGGCCGGCTTGAGGACCAGCGGGAAGCCGACGGCCTTGCCGATCGCGGCGGGGTCGGCGGTGGCGAGGTCCGGGATCGAGTACCAGCGGGCCGTGGCGACACCGGCCTGCGCGGCGCGGAACTTCGTGACCCGCTTGTCGCGGGTGGCCAGCGCGACCGACGACGTGAAGTGGCCGAGGCCGAGCAGGTGCGCGAGGTAGCCGGCGGCGTACTGGGTGAACTCGGGGAAGCTGACGACGCGGTCGATCTCGACGCCGCGCGTCACGAGGTCCGCCGCGACGGCGCTCAGCTCCTCCAGCGAGTCGTACGACGAGATCCAGTAGACCCCGGCGAAGCGGGCGAGCGTGGCGGGCGGCAGGGCGCGGCAGCCGGGCGACGGGTCCAGGACCGCGTAGACCTCGTCCGCGTGGTCGAGGACCAGCTGGTGGAAGTTGTGCCTCAGCATGAGCACCTTCATCGGGTGGCTCCTTGTCGTGGTCGTGGTGAACGCGCGTCCAGTGCTCAGCTCCAGGGCTTGTCGCTCGTGGAACCTCCATTCGTGCCACTCATCTTCTGCACCGGCGGGTAGGCGGCGGGTAACCGGAATGCCAGTTACCGCGGCCATGCCGGAACCGCCCGCTGATCCGCGGTTCTGCTCCTAGCGTGGTCATGACCAAGAGGAGGTGCGATGACGGGATATCGCTGGGAAGTGGCCACCGATCCGGCCGAGGTGCACGACCTGCTGTGCGCCAGCGACCGCTTCCAGGCCGGACGGACCGGAACCGCGGCACCTCGGCGCAACCCCGGCAGCACCGCGGCGCACGTCGGCGCCGGCCGGGTCCACCTCCTGCGGGACGGCCCGCTGGCGACGGCGATGTTCACGCTCGTGGACAGCCCGCCGTTCGAGGCGCCGCCGGACACGTTCCCCGCTGCCGGTAAGCCGGTCTACCTGACGCGGCTCGCCATCCGGCCGGAGGCGGCCGCCGGCGGCTCACTGGCCGGGATGATGTGCGTGCGCAGGGCCATCGCCACCGCGAGCGGCCTGGGGGCCGACGCGCTGCGCTGCGAGGCCAACCCGGCGCTGGCGGACACCGTGGAACTGTTGAAGGCACTCGGTTTCACCGCGGCCGGCCGGCCCGGTGACGTTCTGCACCTGCACCACGTCCTGGCTTCCTGAAGTCCTCCCGCAACGCCGTGGAGCCGCTCGAAACCGGTGTGGTTTCGAGCGGCTCC
>NZ_DASVFL010000271.1:0-53110 GCF_036380075.1 Lentzea sp.
GGTAGCACCTCGCACCCAAAGTCAAGCCCCAATCGCAAACCACGGGTGGGTTCACCGGCTCTAATCGGCGTCAGGGGTGACTGCTCGCCTTCGGCATCGCTTGGAAGTGCGGGGGTCTTGTCGGCTCGCCTTCGGCATCGCGTGCGGGAGGCGGCTCGCCTTCGGCGTCGCTTGAGCTTGGCGTCGGCCCTGCCTGCTGTTGCGCGAAAAGCGGGTGCGGGGTTGTTCGTCGTGCCGCCATGCTCTGTCCATGTCACTGGTGTGGGTGACCGGCACGCCCGGGGCGGGCAAGTCGAGCGTCTGCGGGGTGTTGCGGGAGCGGGGAGAGCTCACCGTCGACGCCGACTGGGAAGGCTACAACCGGTGGGTGGACCGGGTGTCCGGGCAGGTCGTCGTCGATCCGCCCGACCCGGTGCCGCCGGGGTGGCTCGACCGGTACGGGTGGCGGATCGACCGCGCGCGGGTCGAACGGCTGGCGGCGCTGACTCGGGAGGCAGACGGGTACCTCTGCGGGTGCGTCGAGAACGAGGACGAGGTGTGGGACCTCTTCGACGTGGCCGTGTGCCTGGTGGTCGGTGACGACGTGGTGCGTTCGCGGTTGCGGGGGCGCACCGGGAACTCCTTCGGGAAGCACCCGGAGGAGCTGGCCGCGGCGTTGCGGCACAACGCGCACGCCGAAGGTGACTACCGGAGGCGGGGTGCGGTGATCGTGGACGGGACGTTGCCGCTGGAGGAGGTGGCCGGGCTGGTCACCACGGCTCGTCGAACTCGCCGTCCTTCGCGCCCGCCACGAACGCGTCCCACTCCGCCATCGTGAAGACCAGGACGGGTTCCAGCTGCTTGGAGTTGCGCATCGCGACGTAGGTGGCGCCGTCGGTGTGTTCCACGAAGGCGATCTCGACGTGGCCGTCCTCCGGTTCCGGCTCCGGCGGGCGCTTCCACTCCGCGTTGCGCAGGTCCAGGTTGCCGCGCACGTGGGCCTTGTCGTCGTAGATCGGCGCGCTCTCGGTCATGCGCAAGAAGTTAGCGGATGGACGCGAACGAAAAGCGGAAAGGCCCGCGGCGCGTCACACACGCGCCACGGGCCTCCCTGGGGGAAAGACCTGGGGTGGAACCCCCGACGAGACTCAGGCGGTCTCGGTGATCGGGCGGTCGACCCACGACATCATGTCGCGGAGCTTCTTGCCCGTTGCCTCGATCGGGTGGTTCTCGCCCTCCTGCTGGAGCTTGCGGTAGTTGGCGCGGCCGTTGTCGTCCTCGGCCACCCACTCGTTGGCGAAAGTGCCGTCCTGGATCTCGCCCAGGATCTTCTTCATCTCCTCCTTGACCGCGGGGGTGATGACGCGCGGGCCGCGGGTCAGGTCACCGAACTCCGCGGTGTCGGAGATCGAGTAGCGCATGCGGGCGATGCCGCCCTCGTACATGAGGTCGACGATCAGCTTCAGCTCGTGCAGGCACTCGAAGTACGCGACCTCGGGGGCGTAGCCCGCCTCGGTGAGGACCTCGAAGCCCGCCTGGACGAGAGCGGACGCGCCGCCGCACAGGACGGCCTGCTCGCCGAAGAGGTCCGTCTCGGTCTCTTCCTTGAACGTCGTCTTGATGACGCCCGCGCGGGTGCCGCCGATGCCCTTGGCGTAGGACAGGGCGAGGGCCTGCGCGTTGCCCGAGGCGTCCTGCTCGACCGCGATGAGCGCCGGGACGCCCTTGCCGTCGACGAACTGGCGGCGGACCAGGTGGCCGGGGCCCTTCGGGGCGACCATGGCGACGTCCACACCGGACGGTGCGGTGATCAGGCCGTAGCGGATGTTGAAGCCGTGGCCGAAGAAGATCGCGTCGCCCTCGTTGAGGTTGGCGGCGATCTCGTTCGCGTAGATGTGGCGCTGCGCGGTGTCGGGCGCCAGGATCATGATCACGTCGGCCCACGCGGAGACCTCAGCCGGCGTGCCGACCTCCAGGCCCTCTTCCTCGGCCTTGGCGCGGGACTTCGAGCCCTCCTGCAGGCCGATGCGGACCTCGACGCCCGAGTCGCGCAGCGACAGCGCGTGGGCGTGGCCCTGGCTGCCGTAGCCGATCACGGCCACCTTGCGGCCCTGGATGACGCTCAGGTCGGCATCGTCGTCGTAGAAGATCTCAACGCTCACTGTGTTTCCTTCTTTGTGGTTTCTAGCGGACCGCGGTGGCGGTGATGGAACGAGCGCCACGGCCGATGGCGACCATGCCGGACTGGACGATCTCGCGGAGCCCGTAGGGCTCCAGCATGCGCAGCAACGCGTCGAGTTTTTCAGACGTGCCGGTGGCCTCGATCGTGACCGCCTCCGGCGACACGTCGACGACCTTCGCGCGGAAGAGCTGGACGGTCTCGAGGACCTGCGACCGCACGGTCGCGTCCGCGCGGACCTTGATGAGCACCAGCTGCCGTTGGACCGAAGCCGCCGGCTCCAGCTCCACGATCTTGATGACGTTGATGAGCTTGTTGAGCTGCTTGGTGACCTGCTCCAGCGGCAGCTCGTCGACCGACACCACGATCGTCATGCGCGAGATGTCGGGGTACTCGGTGCGGCCGACGGCCAGCGACTCGATGTTGAAGCCGCGGCGGGAGAACAGGCCGGCGACGCGCGCGAGCACACCGGGCTTGTCCTCGACCAAAACGCTCAGCGTGTGCCTGGTCATCAGATGTCCTCGTCGAACAGGGGGCGGATGCCGCGGGCGGCCATGATCTCGGAGTTGCCGGTGCCCGCCGCGACCATGGGCCACACCTGGGCGTCCTTGCCGACGACGAAGTCGATCACGACGGGGCGGTCGTTGATCTCCAGCGCCTTCCCGATCACCTCGTCCACCTCCTCGCGCGACTCGGCCCGCAGGCCGGCGCAGCCGAGAGCCTCCGCCAGGAGCTTGAAGTCTGGGATGCGGTGCTTGTGCGTGCCCAGATCCGTGTTGGAGTACCGCTCGCCGTAGAACAGCGTCTGCCACTGGCGGACCATGCCCAGGTTGCCGTTGTTGATCACGGCGATCTTCACCGGCAGGCCCTCGATGGCGCAGGTGGCCAGCTCCTGGTTGGTCATCTGGAAGCAGCCGTCGCCATCGATGGCCCACACCGTGCGGCCGGGCTGGCCCGCCTTGATGCCCATGGCGGCGGGAACGGCGAAGCCCATCGTGCCGAGGCCGCCGGAGTTGATCCACGTGCGCGGGAGCTCGTACTTCACGAACTGCGCCGCCCACATCTGGTGCTGGCCGACGCCCGCGGTGTAGATCGTGTCGGACGGCGACAGCGCGCCGATGCGCTCGATGACGTACTGCGGCGACAACGTGCCGTCGTCCGGCCAGTCGTAGCCGAGCGGGAACGTCTCGCGCAGCGACTTCAGCGTGTCCCACCACGGCGTGAGGTCGACGGCCTTGGTGTTCTCGCGCTCGGCGCGCACGGCGTCGATCAGCTCGGTGATGATCTCCTTGCAGTCGCCCACGATCGGGACGTCCGCGCGGCGGTTCTTGGAGATCTCGGCCGGGTCGATGTCGGCGTGGACGACCTGCGCGTCCGGGGCGAACGACGACAGCTGGCCCGTGACGCGGTCGTCGAAGCGGGCGCCCAGAGCGACCAGCAGGTCCGACTTCTGCATCGCCGCGACGGCCGCGACGGTGCCGTGCATGCCGGGCATGCCCAGGTGCTGGTCGTGCGAGTCGGGGAACGCGCCGCGCGCCATCAGCGTCGTGACGACCGGGATGTTGTTCTCCTCGGCCAGGCGCAGCAGCTCGGCGTGGGCGTCCGCCTTGATGACACCGCCGCCGACGTACAGGACGGGCTTGCGCGCGTTGACGATCAGCTTGGCGGCCTCTCGGACCTGCTTGCCGTGCGGCCGGGTCGTCGGCCGGTAACCGGGCAGGCGCATCTCGGGCGGCCACGAGAAGCTGGTCTGCTCCTGCAGCACGTCCTTCGGGATGTCGACGAGGACCGGGCCGGGTCGGCCGGTCGCCGCGATGTGGAACGCCTCCGCGATCGCCCGCGGGATCTCCGCGGCGTCGGTCACGAGGACGTTGTGCTTGGTGATCGGCATCGTGATGCCGCAGATGTCCGCCTCCTGGAAGGCGTCCGTGCCGATCAGCGGCCGCGACTGCTGGCCGGTGATCGCGACGACGGGCACGGAGTCCATGTTCGCGTCCGCGAGCGGGGTGACGAGGTTCGTCGCACCCGGTCCCGAGGTCGCCATGCAGACACCGACCTTGCCGGTGGCCTGCGCGTATCCGGTCGCCGCGTGTCCTGCGCCCTGCTCGTGGCGGACCAGGACGTGCCGGACCTTCGTGGAGTCCAGCAGCGGGTCGTACGCGGGCAGGATCGTCCCGCCGGGAATGCCGAAGACCACTTCGCAGCCGACCGCCTCAAGGGAGCGGACGAGCGACTGAGCACCGGTTACACGGATCGGTGCGCCCGTCGGCGGGGCCGGTTTGGGCCGCGGACCTGGACGTGGCGACGTGGGCTCGGGAGCCTGTCGCGATGGTGCGCTGGTCATCTCATTGCCTCGTGGGTATCGGGGTCCGGACACGAAAAAACCCTCGACAACCCGAAGATGGGTCGTGCGAGGGTCGCGCGTCGACGCAGGCTGTTCGGCTCAGGCGTCGACGCGCCTGAGAAGTACGAGAACGAGCGTGCGCTGCATGGCCGGGACGTTATCCCCTCCGGCAAGAGGGCGTCAACTCTGCGAGACGGAAATCCCGGATCCTGGACGTGGAACAATCGACCGGGTGAAGAAGCTGGTCTTTCGCATCCCGGCAACAGCCCTGCTCGCAGCGGCTTTGATCGTCATCTGCGTCACCCCCGTGGCGTGGGTCGCTCCGGGGCTGCAAGTGCTCTACGTCCTGCCGCTCGCCTACGCCTACTGGGTGCTGCGCAACCGCACGACGGTCACGGAGGAGGAGATCGTCGCCCGCGGTGTGTTCGGCACCACGACGCTCAAGTGGACGGACGTCAAGTACATCCGCCTGGTCGAGAAGGGCTGGCTGCGGGCGGTCCGGCAGGACGCGTCCGAGGTGACGCTGCCCGCGGTGCGGTTCATGCACCTGCCGGCGCTGTCGCTGGTGAGCGGCGGGCGCGTGCCCGACCCGACGGCGAAGGACCCCGAGCCCGAGGCCGCGGAGGAAGTCACCGAAGAGGTGACAGCGGACGTGGCCGACGAGGCTCCCGGGACGGCCGCGGGCAAGACCGTACAGTCGGAGAAGTGACCAAACGAGTTCCGCTGCTGAGCCTGCTGCTGTCCATCGCGGGCCTGCTGACCTCGGCTTACCTGACGTACACGCACTTCAACGCGAGCGCGCTGCTGTGCTCGGCGGACGCCGTGATCGACTGCGAGACGGTGACGACGAGCGAGCAGTCGGAGCTGTTCGGCGTTCCCGTCGCGTTCCTCGGACTGGCCTTCTTCGCGTTCCTCACCGTGATCTGCCTCCCGTTCGCGTGGCGGGTCGACGCGCTGAGGTGGGTGCGGCTGGCGGCGGCCGGCGCCGGCGTCCTGATGGTCGTCTACCTGGTCGCGGCCGAGCTCCTCATCATCGGCAAGATCTGCCTGTGGTGCACCGTTGTGCACGTCATCACGCTCGCGCTGGCCTATCTGCTGGTCACGACGAGCCTGCGCACAAGTAGCCTTTGAGGCACCGCTCCCAGACTGGTGGACGCCTCACCCCCGCGTCCCGCGCGCCTTTGTCATGAACTGAATCTGGAGGAGCAGTGCCTCAGCTCCGCTCTCGCACCACCACCCACGGCCGCAACGCAGCCGGAGCCCGTGCCCTCTGGCGCGCGACCGGCATGACGGACAGCGACTTCGGCAAGCCGATCATCGCGATCGCCAACTCCTACACGCAGTTCGTGCCGGGTCACGTGCACCTGCGCGACCTCGGCGACATCGTGGCCGAGGCGGTGCGCGAGGCGGGTGGCGTGCCGCGCGAGTTCCACACCATCGCGGTCGACGACGGCATCGCCATGGGCCACAGCGGGATGCTCTACTCGCTGCCCAGCCGCGAGATCATCGCCGACTCCGTCGAGTACATGGTCAACGCGCACCAGGCCGACGCGATCGTCTGCATCTCCAACTGCGACAAGATCACCCCCGGCATGCTCAACGCGGCGATGCGGCTCAACATCCCCGTCGTGTTCGTGTCCGGCGGGCCGATGGAGGCCGGCAAGGCCGTCGTCGTCGAGGGCGTCGCCGTCGCGCCGACGGACCTGATCACCGCGATCTCCGCGTCCGCCTCCCCCGCCGTGAGCGAGGACGGGCTCACCGAGGTCGAACGCTCCGCGTGCCCGACCTGCGGCTCGTGCTCCGGCATGTTCACCGCCAACTCGATGAACTGCCTCACCGAGGCGCTCGGCCTCTCGCTGCCGGGCAACGGCTCGACGCTGGCGACGCACGCCGCGCGCCGCGAGCTGTTCTCCGAGGCGGGCCGCGTGGTCGTGGAGCTGTGCAAGCGCTGGTACGGCGAGGACGACGAGTCGGCGCTGCCGCGGTCGATCGCGAACCGCAAGGCGTTCGAGAACGCGATGGCGCTCGACATGGCCATGGGCGGCTCGACGAACACCGTGCTGCACATCCTCGCCGCCGCGCAGGAGGGCGAGATCGACTTCACGCTCCAGGACATCGACGACCTGTCCCGCCGCGTGCCGTGCCTGTCCAAGGTGTCGCCCAACAGCGACTACCACATGGAGGACGTGCACCGGGCGGGCGGAATCCCCGCGCTGCTGGGCGAGCTCTACCGCGCCGGCCTGCTGAACGACGACGTGACGTCGGTGCACACGCCGACCCTCGCGGAGTGGCTCGGCAAGTGGGACATCCGCGCCGCGGAACCGTCGGCCGAAGCCTTGGAGCTCTTCCACGCGGCTCCCGGCGGTGTGCGCACGACCGAGGCGTTCTCGACGTCGAACCGCTGGTCCTCTTTGGACACCGACGCCGCCGGCGGCTGCATCCGCGACTTCGAGCACGCCTACACCAAGGACGGCGGACTGGCCGTGCTGCGCGGCAACCTGGCCGAGCGCGGCGCGATCATCAAGGCCGCGGGCATCGACGAGGACCTGTGGCACTTCGAGGGCCCGGCGCGCGTCGTCGAGTCCCAGGAGGAGGCCGTCTCGGTGATCCTGAAGAAGGAGATCCAGGCCGGCGACGTCCTGGTCGTGCGCTACGAGGGCCCGTCCGGCGGCCCCGGCATGCAGGAGATGCTGCACCCCACGGCGTTCCTGAAGGGCTCCGGCCTCGGCAAGAAGTGCGCGCTGATCACCGACGGCCGGTTCTCCGGCGGCTCCTCCGGCCTGTCGATCGGCCACATCTCGCCGGAGGCGGCGGGTGGCGGCACGATCGGCCTGGTCGAGAACGGCGACCGGATCCTGATCGACGTGCACGAGCGCCGTCTCGAACTGCTCGTCGACGCCGACGTGCTGGCCGAGCGCCGCGCCAAGATGGAGGCCTCCGAACGGCCGTGGCAGCCCGTGGACCGCGTCCGCCCCGTCACGGGCGCACTGCGGGCCTACGCGCGCATGGCGACGGACGCGTCGACGGGCGCGGTGCGCGACCCGAGCCGTTAAAGAACGAGGGCGAGCGCCAGGCAGGCGCCGAACACCAGCCAGCCCGTCAGCGGTCCGCTGACGGGCTGGTTCGTCCTCTTGACCATGACGCCGGCGACGACCAGCCCCGCGAGCAACCCGATCGGCGGCAGCAGCGACCGCCCGGTCAACCCGAACGGGAACGCCACGAGGTACACGACCGGAATCCCGATCACGAGCAACGCCAGCTGCAGCACGGCGCCCGTCAGGTTCTTCCCCACGAGGAACGTTCCTACCGGAAGACGAAGAACGTCACCGCGGCGCCACCGGCTCCGAGCAGCAGCGCGATGAACCCGGCCGCGACCGGGTGGCGGAACCAGCTGCGGTTGTAGTCCAGCGCTGCGCGGCCGGGGCCCGCGAACAGGGCCGCGAACGCCATGCCGGCGAGGGCCAGTTCCAGCTCGACGCCGTTGGGGCCGAAGAAGCCGCCCTTGTACTTCAGCGCGATGACGTTGGCCATCACGGCGAGCAGGCCGGCCGCGGCGAGCGGCGTGAACAGGCCCAGGACCAGCAGGCCGCCGCCCGCCAGCTCGGTGACGCCGGTGACCCAGGCGAGCACGACGGACTCGCGGTAGCCCATCTTCTCCAGCGACTGCGCGAAGCCGTCGATGCCGGGGCCGCCGAAGAGGCCGAAGACCTTCTGCAGGCCGTGCAGCACGAAGATGCCGCCCAGCACGGCGCGCAGGCCCAGCAGGCCGAGGTCGGGGCCCGCGGTCCAGCCGAACTTCTTGCGGTCGTCGTCGAACGGGTCGTCGTAGGTCTTGTCGTCCTCAGTGGACTTGTCCAGCGGCGTGTAGCCCGTGTTGTCGAACGCCTTCGTCGACGAGTCGTAGGGCTGGGTCGAGCTCCCGGCGACTCTGTCCGTGCCGTCGTCGAAGTGGTGCACTCCCCCTCCGCTGCTCGAGTAGAACGAGTCGTCGGAGAAGGCGCTCGAGGTGCTCGAGCCTTTGTCGTGAGTAGCCACGCCCGCACGCTAGTGAGGCCGCGTGCGGGCGCGCGAGAGCCGAACGGCAGCCCAGTTTCACCCGTACGGACTAATACGTCCCGTTGACCAGATTCCGGGGTCGCTCCCCCGCACCGTACCGAGCGATCTCGGACGCCACCACCGCGTAGGCGCGCCGGGTGTGGCCGGTGCAGCTGCCCGCGACGTGCGGGGTGAGGAACAGGCCCGGCGCCGTCCACAGTGGATGGTCCTCGGGCAGCGGTTCGGGGTCGGTGACGTCGAGGGCGGCGCGCAGGCGCCCGGAGGTCAGTTCCGCGAGCAGCGCGTCGGTGTCGACGACGGGGCCGCGCGCGCCGTTGACCAGGATCGCGCCGTCCTTCATCGCCGCCAGGAACTTCGCGTCGACCAGGTGCCGGGTCTCCTCGGTCATCGGCGTGAACACCACCACCGCGTCGAACTCCGGCAGCAGCGCCGGCAGCTCGTCGACGCCGTGCACGCCGTCGCGGGCGGTGCGGCCGACCAGGGTGGCGGTGGCGTCGAACGGTTCGAGGCGGCGGCGCAGCTGTTCGCCGAGGTCGCCGGCGCCGATGATCAGGACCTTCTTGTCCTGCAGGGTGTCCGTCAGGTGGTAGTCCCAGCGGCCCTCGGCGCGGGCGCGCTCGAAGACGAGGAAGTCCCGGTAGATCGCGATCAACGCGCCGATGGCCCATTCCGCGGTGCTGCCCCCGTGTGCGCCACGGCACGTGGAGAGCAGCACGCCGTCGGGCACGCGGCCGACGAAGTTCTCGGCGCCCGCGCTCAGCAGCTGCACCAGCTTCAGGTTCGGCAGCTGCGCGAACACGTCGCGCGGATCGGTCCCGGCGAGGAACCTCGGCACCAGGACCTCGGCGTCCAGCCCCTCCGCGGGGAGCTCCTCCCCCGGCGTGTAGCGGACCGGGCGGACACCGTCCACCTGGGACAGCGCCTGAACTCCGAATTCATCTGGCACGAGCACGGTGAGCGTCACCAGGTCAACGTACGTCAGAATGGCGGGCATGCGGGAGCACGACGTCACCTCCTGGGACGGCACCAAGATCCGAACATGGCAGGCGACGGGTGAGGGACCACCCGTGCTGCTGTGCCCCGGCGTGGGGTCCGGGCCCGAGTCGTGGCCGTCGCTGACCGACCGCGGTGGCCTGGTCAGCTGGTACATGCGCGGCACGATGGGGTCGGACCGGCCGGTCGACGAGCGCAACATCTCGCTGGACGACCACGTGTCGGACGCGATCGCCGTGCTGGACGACGCGGGCATCGAGCGGTGCGTCGTCATGGGCTGGTCGATGGGCGTCACGATCGCGGCCGAGCTGGCGTTGCGCCACCCGGAACGGGTCGCGGGCCTGCTGCTGGTCGCGGGCGCGCCGGGTGACTCGTTCGACGCCATGCTGCCGCTGGTCCCGAGGAACATCCGCCGGTTCGTCGGGCTGACCGGCGCGAAGCTGCTGCGGCAGGCGGGGCCGGTGCTCGACGAGGTGCTGCACCGCGTCCCCGTCACGGACGCCACGACGTTCCTGCTGCGGCACAGCGGCGTGATCAAGCCGAGCAGCGACCAGAAGGCCGTCACGAACGCCGTGGGCCGGTTCCTGCAGCACGACTGGCGCTGGTACTTCACGCTGGCCCTCGCGCTGGGCGAGACGCCGCGCCAGGACCTCGCCCCGATCGTGTGTCCCGTCACACTGCTGGCGGGCCGGGACGACCTGCTGGCGACGACGGAGAGCATGTCCGGGCCCGTCGCGGCACTGCCCCAGGCACGGCTGCGGGTGCTGCCGTGCAGCCACTACCTGCCGCTGGAGGCCCCCGAGGTGGTCGCCGCGGAGCTCGACCTGCTGCTCGGCCGGGTGAGCTCGGTCGACTTCGCCCGGTCCGAGGCGTTCACCCCGGATTCACGGTCGCGCACCTAGCCTGGGAGTCGTGGTTCGTTCCATCGCGTTGCTGACCGCCGCCTGCCTGCTGGCAGGGGGCTGTGCGAGCTTTCCCGACGAGCCGGCGCCGACGAGCTGGAGCGCCCAACCACAGCTGACCCCGCAGGCGGGTCCGAAACCGGAGCTGCCGGGCGAGTTCCGGCCGACGCCGGGCGAGCAGGGCCGCGGGCAGACGCCGCAGAGCGTGCCACCGCCGCAGGGCTGCAAGGACTTCAACCCGGCCGTGATCGCCACCTGCCTGAACACCGTCACGGGCGTCGCCCCGATCGGCGCGGACGCCCAGGGCGGGGTCGCCGCCTACGCCACGGAACGCGGCGGGCGCCTGCTCAAGGTCACCAAGGACGTCGACCCGGTCGTGGTCGCGCAGATCGAGACCGACACGTCGACCGACGGCGGGCTGAGCGGCCTCACGCTGTCGGCGACGTTCGCCGAGGACCAGCTCGCCTACGTCTACGTGACGACCGCGACGGACAACCGGGTGCTGCGGATCGCGCCGGGCGACACGCCCAAGCCGATCCTCACCGGCATCCCGAAGGGCCCGACCGGCAACCGCGGCGTGCTCGCGAGCGACCGCAAGGGCGCCCTGCTCGTCGCGACCGGTGACGCGGGCAACCCGGCGCTGGCCGCCGACCCGAACTCGCTGGCCGGCAAGGTGCTGCGGATCGACGGCTCCGGCAAGCCCGCGCAGGGCAACCCGACGGCGGGCTCCGCGGTCCTCTCGTCCGGCCTGACGCTGCCCGGCGGCCTGTGCGTCTCCGCGGACGCGCAGAAGATCTGGGTGACCGACTGGACCGCGAACGCCGACGTCGTCTACCGCGTCGTGCCGGGCAAGCTCGGCGAGGTCGCGTGGAACTGGCCGGACAAGCCGGGCGTCATGGGCTGCGCGTCGTACACGGACGCGCTGACCGTGTCGACGGCCAAGACGCCGGGCCTGCAGACGCTCACGATGAACGCCACCGGCGCGTTCACCGGCAAGCCCGAGATCATGATGGCGGAGGACGGCTTCGGCCGGATCGGCCCGGTGGAGATGCTGAACGACTCGGCGTCGCTGGTCGGCACGGTCAACAAGGCCGCGGGCCAGCCCGTCTCGTCGGACGACCGGGTCGTGATCGTCGTGCGCCCGAACAACGGCGGCGGCACGAAGGACTGAGCGTTCACGCGTCGGCGGCGACCCGTACCTGGAGTCGCTGGAACCGCGTCCGGCGCTGCGCGGCGGCGACCGGCCGTTCGCCGCGTACCGGGCGATCGACCCGGAGGGCAACTGGTGCGACCTGTCCGCGCACGGTTTCCTGCCACCAGGAATCGCCTGACCAGCGGAAACCTCATCAGGAGGTTTCCCCGCGAGTCAGCTGGGAACCCTGGAGCGGGGTATTGCGAGCGGGGGCGGGAGAGGCTGTCGGGGCCTTCCCGCCCCCGCTTTGTCCCCGTCTGGCCGGGTCGTCTAGCCGGATCCCAGGCACAGGAACGGCCGCCGGAACGGGTCCTTGGCCATCGCCTCGGCCAGCGCCACCGCGGGCGCCGCCCCCGCGACCAGCGCCCGGTGGTAGTCGGCCATCGCGGCGGCACTGGTCTCGTCGCCGACCTTGCTGGCCGCGGCCACCACCGTCCTGGTCCCGCCCGCGAGCATCGCGCCCGCGAACCCGAGCGCCTCGTCACCCGGCCGGATCCTGTTGAGCGCCAACGAACACGCCGCCAGCACGACATGTGCCGGCGGTGTGCGGAGCCGTCCGAGCTCGTGGGCGAACAACGGCCCGTCGACCAGTTCGAGCCGCGAGAACAACGCGTTCTCGTTCTCGTGTTCCCCATGCGCCGCAACGTGCACGAGGTCCGCGCCGTCGAGGTGCGCGAGCACCTCCGCCGCCGTCGCGTCCTCCCCCGACAGCACCGTCGCCTTCTCGTGGTGCGCCGCCAGCCGGTCCAGCTCCCCGTCCGCGAACAGTAGACTGGGCCCGCGCACCAGCAACACCTTGTCGGACCGGGGCCGGTCCGCCTGGCTCGCGGCCAGCCACGCCGTGGCACTGGGCGCCGTGACGACAGGCCGCCCGTGCAGACTCGGGATGACACCCCACGGCACGGCGTAGAGCGCGCCCGTCGGCACCACGACCAGCTCGCGCTCGCCGATGAGGTGGATCAACGGCTTGATCAGCAACGCGTCCAGCGCGTCGGCCTGCTTGCGCGCGGATGCGCCGATGACCTGCACCAGCGGCTGCGGCAGGTGGTCAGGGGCCAGCGCGTTGAGGTCGAAGTGCAGCTTCTGCGCGCTTTCCAACGCTTCGGTCGCGTCGCCGAGGCGTACTAGCCGCACCTTGGCGCCGGCGATGACCACGGCCACCATGTCGCCGCCGGACACGACGAAGCTGACCATGGCCCGCTCGCCCAGTCCCGCGACGATCTCGCGGACGGCGGCCATCGGACGCGGCCTGCCCCAGCTCTGGGCGTTCCAGCCCAGCCTGTTGGCTTCGCGCTGCGCCTTCGACAGCTTCGCGCGCAGCTCGGCGGTCGGCCTGCCGTCGAGACCCGCTCGCATCAGGTCGCGGCCGAGCCCCCGGACCTCGACGATCCGCTCAGCCAGCTCGGCGTTCTCGACGTGCTCCAGAGGTTCGTAGCGGTAGGTCTGGGCGCGGGTGCGTTCCAGCCACACGAACAGCTGGCGCGCGTCGTTGTTCTCCAGCGCCAGCCGGATCGCCAGCTCGCCCAGCTCGCGGCCGTGCACAGCCGTGGCGGACACCAGCTCGAGCCCGCCGAGCTGGTCCCGGACCTGCCCCAGCTCCTCCAGCCCTTTGCGGGCGTGCACCAGGGCCGCACGGCGGTTGCCCTTGGCGAGTGCCAGCTCCGCGAGGACGAGCCTGCGCTGCATGCGGTGGTCGATCGGCGTGACGGCACGAGGACCGGGCAGCTGCCGCAGCAGCTCCTCTCCGTCGGTCAGCCTCCTCCTTCGGATCTCCAACCGGGCCGCCAGCAGCTTCGCCAGCCGAGCCTCGTCGAGGAGGTGGTTTGTCTCCAGGTGGCCTGAGACGGTGAGCGCCTTCTGCACCAACGTGTTCGTGACGCGCCTGGCTTGCATGGCGTGCGCCCACAGCTCGATCAGCGCGGCCATCATCCACCACGTGCTCCCGCGCTTCTCCAGCTTGCGCATCGAAGCCTTCGCCATCCGGCGGGCGAGGTCGAACTGCTCGTCCAGCAACGCCGCCGACGCGCGGAACATCTCCACCTCGGCGACGCCCTGCTTGAGCTTCTCGCGTCTCATCACGGGTAAGGCCTCGTCGAGCTGCACACCGGCCTCGTCGAACAACCCGATCATGATCAGGGCTTCGGCCTGGTCGAGCTGCACGCCGGAAAGGAGGGAGAACCACTCCTTCGCACGGAAGATCCGCTCCGCTTCCTCGTACCGGCGCAACGCCTCGGCAAGATCACCGCTTTGTTTGTGGGTGTTGGCGAGCGCGTAGATCGCGTACGGGTACAAATCATCCAGGCCGTGCTCGCGGGAAAGCGCGAGAGTCCGTTCAAGATCGGTAACGGCGGGATCGGTGCGGCGGATGGCGGCGTTCGCGAACGCCCGCGCGATCAACGAGGACGCGAGCCGTTGCGCGAGCTCGGTGTCGACCCGGTCCGGCGCCGTGCGCATCAGGTCTTCGGCGTAGGTGATGAACGGGCCGTACCAGGCGACAGCTTTCTCCGGCTGCCCGCGTCTCATGATCAGGACGCCCTGGCTGTAGTCGATGCTCCCCGCCAGCTGGGCCGACATCCACGGGTCGGTCAGGCGCGCGACATCGCGGCGGGCCTCGTCGAAGAGCTTCACGGCGGCGTCCATGCCGCTGGCCTCACCGACGCACCGGCCGAGGTTGTAGAGGATTCGCACCCGCAGTTCAGTCCGTTCGGGACCGTCGGGTGCGCGATCGGCGTGCACGAGTGCTCTTTTGAGAAGCCGGATAGCGGATGGAACCCGGTAGCGGCCCTGCTCCGCAGATCCCTTCAGGTACAACTCGCGCGCTGTGGTCAAGGCACGAGCGGGCATGTGATCATCACACCACATGCACCCGAATGGCGCTGTCCTCCAACCAGGCGCAGACGCCGGCTGAAGGACAGCGCACAGCGTGACTAACCGGCCACTACCTCTTCCTTGGCCAGGTTGTCCGGGTGGTTCGGGCAGTCCCTGTCGTGCTCCACCGAACCTTCGGAGACCGGCTTCGGCTGACCGACCAGCGGGTGGCCGGGAGGCATGCCACAGCACTGCGGCGTCAGCGGCGGGTCTTCCTTCGGCGGGGTCTTCGGGTCCCTCGGCTCGTCATCCGTGATCAGGTCCTTGACCTTGTCCAGGATGTCGCCCAGAAATCCTTCGCGCTGCGTAGTCATGAGGTTTCCCCCCTCGTTTGGACTATTACTACCCATCCCCCCAGATGAGTTGCCCAGAGAGAGTGACACACACGGCTACGGGTATACGTCTCATTTAGCTAACAGCCACTCGGTCGGCCTAAGATCACAAAGGGCCACCTGCACAAACAGGTGACCCTTTGTGATTTATCCGTCGATTGTGTATCTACGAGCAGCGTGCGAGCACGATCTCGCGCACGCGGGCCGCGTCGGCCTGACCCTTGGTGGCCTTCATGACCGCGCCGACGATGGCGCCGGCGGCCTGGACCTTGCCGTCGCGGATCTTCTGCGCGACGTCCGGCTGGGCCGCGAGGGCCTCGTCGACGGCCTTCTCCAGCGCCGAGTCGTCCGACACGACCTTGAGGCCGCGCTTCTCGACGACGTCGTCCGGGGAGCCCTCGCCCTCCAGGACGCCGTTGACGGCCTCACGGGCGAGCTTGTTGGTCAGCGCGCCCGTGTTGACCAGCTCGATCACGCGTGCCACGTCCGCGGGCGTGATGGGCAGGGCGGACAGCTCGACGCCGCGGGTGTTGGCCTGCTGCGCGAGGTACGACACCCACCACGACCGGGCCTCGTCCGGCTTGGCGCCGGCGACGACGGTGGCCTCGATCAGGTCGAGGGCGCCGGCGTTGACGAGGTCGCGGAGGACCTCGTCGGTGAGGTTCCAGTCCTTCTGGATGCGCGCGCGGCGCTCCCAGGGCAGCTCGGGCAGGGTGCCGCGGAGCTCCTCGACCCACTCGCGCGACGGCGCGATCGGGACCAGGTCGGGCTCCGGGAAGTAGCGGTAGTCCTCCGCCGTCTCCTTCTTGCGGCCCGCCGACGTGCTGCCGGACGACTCGTCGAAGTGGCGGGTCTCCTGGGTCACCTCACCGCCGGACTCCAGCACCGCGGCCTGGCGCGTCATCTCGAAGCGCACGGCGCGTTCGACGCTGCGCAGCGAGTTGACGTTCTTGGTCTCGGTGCGGGTGCCCAGTGCGCCGGTGGTCTTCGGCGACAGGGACACGTTCGCGTCGCAGCGCAGCGAGCCCTGGTCCATGCGGACGTCGGACACGTCGAGCGCCTTGAGCAGGTCGCGCAACGCCGTCACGTACGCACGCGCGACCTCGGGGGCGCGTTCCTTCGTGCCCGGGATCATCTTCGTGACGATCTCGATCAGCGGCACGCCCGCGCGGTTGTAGTCGAGCAGCGAGTGCTCGGCGCCGTGGATGCGACCGGTCGCGCCGCCGACGTGCAGCGACTTGCCCGTGTCCTCCTCCATGTGCGCGCGCTCGATCTCGACGCGGATGACCTCGCCGTCGTCCAGCGTCACGTCGAGCCAGCCGTTGAAGGCGATCGGCTCGTCGTACTGCGACGTCTGGAAGTTCTTCGGCATGTCCGGGTAGAAGTAGTTCTTCCGCGCGAACCGGCACCACTCGGCGATCTCGCAGTTCAGCGCGAGGCCGATGCGGATCGCGGACTCGATCGCCTTCGCGTTCACCACCGGCAGCGCGCCCGGCAGGCCGAGGCACGTCGGGCAGGTGTTCGTGTTCGGCTCGCCGCCGAAGACGTTGGCGCAGCCGCAGAACATCTTCGTGTTGGTGTGCAGCTCGACGTGCACTTCCAGGCCCAGGACGGGGTCGTACTTCTCGACGACCTCGTCGTAGTCCATCAGCTCAACCAGAGCGGTCATGCCAAGTCGTCCTTCCGCAGAGCACGCGCAGCCAGCGCGGCACCGGTGACCGCCACGGCGATGCTGGCGATCGCGTTCGCCAGCATCAGCTTGTCGTTCTTCGCACGGGCGTTGCGGAAGCCGGAGAACGCTCCCACCGCGCCCGCGACGGCGCCGGCCAGGCCGAGGAATCCCCTTGCCCTCTTGATGTTCACAGCGACGGGCCTCCAAACGCTCCACGCGCCGCCTCGTACGCCGCGGCGACTCGGTACATGCGGTGGTCCTGCAGCGCCGGAGCCATGATCTGCAGGCCGACCGGCAGACCGTCCTCATCGGACAGACCGCTCGGCACGCTCATGGCCGGCGTGCCCGCGAGGTTCGCGGGGATGGTGCAGAGGTCGGCCTTGTACATGGCCATCGGGTCGTCCGCGCGCTCGCCGATCTTGAACGCCGTGGTGGGCGTGGTCGGCGAGATGAGCACGTCGAACTTCTCGAACGCCTTCGCGAAGTCCTGCGTGATGAGCGTGCGGACCTTCTGCGCCGAGCCGTAGTACGCGTCGTAGTAGCCGGACGACAGCGCGTACGTGCCGATCATGATGCGGCGCTTGACCTCCGGGCCGAAGCCGGCCTCGCGGGTCAGCGACATGACCTCTTCGGTGCTGCGCGAGCCGTCGTCGCCGACGCGCAGGCCGTAGCGCATGGCGTCGAACCGGGCGAGGTTCGACGAGCACTCGCTCGGCGCGATGAGGTAGTAGGCGGGCAGCGCGTAGTCGAAGCTCGGGCACGACACGTCCGCGATCTCCGCGCCGAGCTCCTTGAGCTGCGACACGGCGGCTTCGAAGCTGCGCAGCACGCCCTGCTGGTAGCCCTCACCGCTGAACTGCGTGACGACGCCGATGCGCAGGCCGGACAGGTCACCGCTCAGGCCCTCGCGGGCGGCGGCGACGACCGGCGGCACGGGTGCGTCGATGGACGTGGAGTCCATCTCGTCGTAGCCCGCGATGACCTCGTGCAGCAGCGCGGCGTCGAGCACCGTGCGCGCGCACGGACCGGCCTGGTCCAGGGAGCTGGAGAACGCGACGAGGCCGTAGCGCGACACACCGCCGTAGGTGGGCTTCACGCCGACGGTGCCGGTGACGGCGCCGGGCTGGCGGATCGAGCCACCTGTGTCGGTGCCGATCGCGAGCGGGGCCTGGAACGCGGCGAGCGACGCCGACGAGCCACCGCCGGAGCCACCGGGGATGCGGTCGAGGTCCCACGGGTTGTGCGTGGGGCCGTAGGCCGAGTTCTCGGTCGACGAACCCATGGCGAACTCGTCCATGTTCGTCTTGCCGAGGATGACGACGCCGGCTTCCTTGAGCTTGCGGGTCACCGTCGCGTCGTAGGGCGGCAGCCAGCCCTCGAGCATCTTGGAACCGACGGTCGTGGGCACGCCCTCCGTCGTCATGACGTCCTTGAGCGCCAGCGGCACGCCGGCGAGCGGCGAGACCTGCTCGCCGGCCTTGACGGCCTCGTCCACCCTGCGGGCCTGCGCGAGCGCGCCCTCGGTGTCGACGTGCAGGAAGGCGTGGACCTTCCCGTCGGTCTCGGCGATGCGGTCCAGGTGGGCCTGCGTGACCTCGACGCTGGAGACCTCACCGCTGTGGATCTTCGCGGCGAGCTCGGCCGCGGTGGCGTGGATCAGGTCGTTGGTCATGCTTCCTCACCCAGGATGCGGGGCACGCGGAACCGGCCGTCCTCGGCCTCAGGAGCGCCGGAGAGCGCCTGCTGCTGACCGAGGCTCGGACGGACCACGTCCTCGCGGAAGACGTTGGTCAGCGGAACGGCGTGCGACGTCGGCGGGATGTCGGCCGTGGCGATGTCGCCGACGGACGCCACCGACTGGAGGATCACGTCGAGCTGGCCGGCGAACAGGTCGAGCTCGTCCTCGGACACAGCCAGCCTGGCGAGCTTGGCCAGGTGCGCGACCTCGTCGCGGGAGATGCTGGGCACTCCTGTCAACCCCCGTAGGGTCGGGATTACGAATCGGGAACCCCGTGAGTCTATGGGCTGGTCAGGCGCGCCTTCGAACCGGTTGCCGCCTCCAGGGTTGACTGGCACGTCAACTTAACCGTTCCGCAACGCGGACAGCAGGTCATGCGCCGACGATGCGTCTGCGAGAATCACCGACCGGCAACGGCGCGAGACGCGGGGTCTCTCGCACGAGCTATGGAGGCGTTCACCTTGTCGTTCCTGATCCGGGTCCAGCTCCCGGACCGTCCCGGCACCCTCGGCGCGGTCGCTACGGCCCTGGGCGAGATCGGGGCGGACATACTCAGCGTGGACGTGGTGGAACGCGGTTCCGGCCTCGCCATCGACGACCTCGTGGTGGAGCTCCCGTCGGGCCGCCTGCCGGACACGCTGATCACCGCCGCGGAGTCGATCGAGGGCGTCGAGGTCGACGCCGTCCGCCCCTACGCGGGCATCCTCGACACCCACCGCGAGCTGGAGCTGGTCGAGGAGATCGCCGAGGAGCCCCGCAAGGGCCTGGCGATCTTCACCGAGGGCGTCCCGAAGATCATCCGCGCGGGCTGGGCCGTCGTCGTGGGCCCGGAGGGCACCGGCATCAACCGCCTGACCGCCTCCTCCGCCGCCCCCGAGACCCGCATGGCCGACGTGCCGTGGTTCCCGCTGGAGCGCGCGACCGTGCTCGACGGCGAGGACGAGTGGGTGCCGGAGACCTGGCGCGAGCTGGGCACCGAGCTGGCCGCGACGCCGCTGGGCAAGCCGGACCGCGTGCTGGTCGTGGGCCGTCCGGGCGGCCCGATGTTCCGCGCGGCCGAGGTGGCCCGCCTGGCGCACCTGGCCGGCATCGTCGCGGTCGTGCTGCCGGACTAACGCGGAGCTCTGGCCCGCTGGTTGCGGCGGGCCAGGGAGACCAGTTCGGCGTTGTTCCTGGCCGGAGTGCCGTCCGGCTTCACGAGCGTGTCCTGCAGTCCCATGCGCACGTGGTGTTCGAGCCGTGCGGCGTAGGTGAGGACGGGCCAGGCGTCGGCGTCCGCGCCGTGCAGCAGGACCGGCAGGCCGAGCGGTTCCACCAGGCGCAGCAGGGGTTCCGCCGTCGCCCGCGTCGCCGTGACGGTGACGCGGCTGATGCCGCCGGGCAGGTCCCGCAGGTCCGCGGGAGCGCCGACGACGAGCTCGACCGCGACGTTGACGCGGTGCAGCGCCCGCGCGAGCTCACGCCACGCGGGGTCGCCGGCGTGGACGCTCGCGACGTCGGGGCGGCCGGCGGCGAGCGGGCCCCAGCTGGCGATGAGGGTCTCGCGGTGGCCGGGGACGTTCGTCGACACGCTGATCTCGACGCCCGGCACGGCGGCCCTGACGGTGGCGATCGTGGTGGCGATCTCCGGTCCGGCCAGCGTCTCGGCGCCGATGACGTCGCGCGGGTGCAGGTGCACGGAGGTGACGCCGAGCGCGGCGGCGTCGGCCGCGTCCTCCGCGAGGCGTTCGGGGGTCAGCGGCAGGGCCGGGTGCTCCTCGGCTGTGCGGGAGCCGTTCAGACAGGCTTGCAGCACGCTTCACACGGTCCCACACGAACGCGTGCACGTGTCGGGCATCTTCTGCGGGATCGGGGAACCCGCTCGAGAATCTGCCGTGGTCGTTCCGCTCCCCCCAGGAGGTATGAAGATCATGGCCATCACCGTGAACCTGGACATGCTGCTCGACAAGGCCTACGAGAACCTGCCGCTCACCGAGATCCTGGACGCCCCGGTCGACGCGCTGCAGGGCGTGAGCCCCGGCGACGCGGAGAAGCTGAAGGCCGCTTTCAACATCAAGACGGTGCGGGACCTGGGCACCAACAAGTACTTCCGCGCCGCCGTGACCCTGCTCGACCTGGAGACCACCGCGCGGTAGCGCGCCGGCCGCGACGGCTCGCCCCGCGGGCCGTCCGGCGGCTGAGCAGGCCGATCACGATCATGTTGTTCCCGGGTGTGGTCACCCGGTTGGATGACCCCCGTGTCGACGGACCTGACCACCGAACTGCTGCTGCACCGCGCGGGCACCAAGTCGTACTGGCGCGGCCTGACCTATCGCGACGCCGTGCTGTCCCTGCGGGTGCACAGCCGACACGTGGCCGCCCGCGTCCGCGGTGGTGACGACGACGCCTACGCGGTGGAGCTGTCGTGGTCCGGCACGCACCTGGTGGGGGCCTGCAGCTGCCCGCACGGCTCGGAGGGGTTCTTCTGCAAGCACTGCGTCGCGGTCGGTCTGGTGCTGCTGGACCGGGGTGAGACGGTGCCGCCGCCCGACGCGGAGGACGTGGAGCTCAAGGACGTGCTGAGAGCCTTGCCCGCGGAGGTGCTGCGCGACCTGCTGTACGAGCAGGCGGCCGGCGACCTCAAGCTGCGGGCGCGGATCATCTCGGCACTCTGACCGGTGGCGCGGCTCGAAGCCACGCCACCCGCCGTCCGGCGCCGGCCCCGCTCAGAGCGGCAGGCCGTAGGCGTACGCCATCAGCTTGAGACCGGGCAGCGGCGACCAGTCGCGTTCGGGCAGGCGGGTGAAGCCCAGCCGCTGGTACAGGCGGTGCGCCGCCAGCATCTTCTCCGACGACGACAGCACGACGTGGCTCACCCCGGCGGCCCGCGCCCTGTCGATCACCGCGTGCACCAGCGACTCGCCGACGCCCCTGCCGCGGGCCGCGGCGGCGACCGAGAGCATGCGGAACTCCAGCTCGCCCGGTTGCGAGATCTCGGCGTAGGGCGTGCCGGGGTGCACCACGGTGACCGAGCCGAGGATCTCGCCCGTCTCGTCCACGGCCACCAGGACCTCGGCGTCGCGGAAGCGGGACTCGGCGTCCGCGAGGGTCTTCGCGTAGTCGTCGTGCTCGTTCACGTAGCCGTCGGCGCTGTAGGCCCCGACCGTGATCGCGCCGACGACGGGCAGGTCGGCCTCGCGGGCCGGGCGGATGAGCAGGTCAGCCATCTGTGCCTTCTTCCCCGATGACGGCCACGTCCCTCGCCGCGTCCGGGCCCTGCTCCAGCAGGACGCGGAAGCCCGCCTCGTCGAGGACGGGGACCTTGAGGGAGATCGCCTTGTCGTACTTGGATCCTGGTGAGTCGCCGACCACGACGAAAGAGGTTTTCTTCGAGACCGAGCCGACCGCCTTGCCGCCGCGGGCGAGGATCGACTCCTTGGCCGAGTCGCGGGAGAACTCCGCGAGCGAGCCGGTGACCACGATGGACAGGCCTTCGAGGTTGCGGGTGATCGACGCGTCGCGCTCGTCCTCCATCCGCACGCCCGCCTCGCGCCACCGCTGCACGACTCCCTGGCGCCACTCCGTCTCGCGCCACTCGACGACGGCCGCGGCGATCGTCGGACCCACGCCCTCGGCGCCGGCCAGAACGGCCTCGTCAGCTTCGACGATCGCGTCCATCGACCCGAACTCCTGGGCCAGCGCGCGGGCGGCGGTGGGGCCGACGTGCCGGATCGACAGCGCGACGAGCACCCTCCACAGCGGACGCGACTTGGCCGCCTCCAGGTTGTCGAGCAGCTTCAGCGCGTTCGCGGACAGCTCGCCGTTCTTGGTCTTGAACCGCTCGACCTGCCGCAACGCGTCGGCGTCGAGGTCGAAGAGGTCGGCCTCGTTGGTGTAGACGGTGGACTCGGTGATCGCGGCCGCCGCCTCGTAGCCGAGCACCTCGATGTCGAGCGCGGCGCGGGAGGCGAGGTACGCCAGGCGTTCGCGCAGCTGGCCGGGGCACGTCTGCGCGTTGGGGCAGCGGATGTCGACGTCGCCCTCCTTCATGGGCCGCAGCACGGCGTTGCACTCGGGGCAGCGCGTCGGCATGACGAACTCGCGCGCGTCGTCGGGCCTCGCGGCGAGCACCGGGCCGAGCACCTCGGGGATCACGTCGCCCGCCTTACGGATGACGATGCGGTCGCCGATCAGCACGCCCTTGCGCTTGACCTCCGAGCCGTTGTGCAGCGTGGCCCGCGCGACCGTCGAGCCCGCCACCTTCACGGGCTCCATCACGGCGAACGGCGTGACCCGGCCGGTGCGCCCCACCTGGACCTGGATGTCCAGCAACGTCGTGGTGGCCTCCTCCGGCGGGTACTTGTACGCGATGGCCCACCTCGGGGCGCGCGACGTCGTGCCCAGGCGCCGTTGCAGCGCCACCTCGTCGACCTTGACGACGAGGCCGTCGATCTCGTGGACGGCGTCGTGCCGGTGCTCGCCCCAGTACTCGACCTTCGCGCGCACGGCGGCCGGGTCCGTGAGCACCTCGGTGTGCTCCGACGTGGGCAGGCCCCACGCCTTCAGCGCCTCGTAGGCGAGCGACTGGCGCGCGACCTCGAAGCCGGAGGTCTTGCCGATGCCGTGGCAGATCATCCGGAGCCTGCGCGAGGCGGTGACCTTGGGGTCCTTCTGCCGCAACGATCCCGCCGCCGTGTTGCGCGGGTTGGCGAACACCGGTTTGCCCTGCTCGACCAGCGACTCGTTGAGCGCCAGGAAGTCGTCGACCGTGAAGAACACCTCGCCGCGCACCTCGACCAGGTCGGGCACCGGGTGCTCGGCGGAGGCCCTGAGCACCGAGGGCACGTCGCCGATCGTGCGGACGTTCAGCGTGACGTCCTCGCCCGTGCGGCCGTCGCCGCGGGTGAGCGCCCGCGTGAGCCTGCCCTTCTCGTACAGCAGGTTGATCGCGAGACCGTCGATCTTCAGCTCGCACAGGAAGTGCGTGCCGGCGCCGATCTCCTTCTGGACGCGCTCGAACCAGCCCGTCAGCTCGTCCTGGGCGAAGACGTTGTCCAGGCTGAGCATGCGCTCCAGGTGGTCGACCGCCTTGAACTCGGTCGAGAACGTGCCGCCGACGCGCTGTGTGGGCGACTCGGGCGTGGCGAGGCCGGGGTGCTCGGCCTCCAGCGCCTCCAGCGACTTGAGCAGCGCGTCGAACTCACCATCGGTGACGATCGGGTCGTCCAGCACGTAGTAGCGGAACTGGTGGGAGCGCACCTCTTCCGCGAGCACGGCATGCCGCTCGCGCACCTCGGCGGGGACGTCTTCAAGGCTCTCGCTGGTCACGTGGGACAGCTTAGTGAGCAGGTCCGACAGTCTCAGCCGGACGACTGCCCGGCGAGCTCCCGCACGAGCGACCGGAGCTCGAGCAGGCTGATCGTGCCCTCGGGTTCGAGCTGCGCGGTCTCCACGCGCCGCAGCCGCTCCCCCGCCAGCCGCTCGCCGAGAGTGACGTCCAGCGGCAGGAACGTCATCGTCCGCCGCTGCTGGTCGCTCAGCTCGGCCAGGGCGGGGTGGTAGACCGCGACGTCGACGACGTCCCCGTCCACCTGCGCCACCACCCGGTAGTCGCCGAGCCGCATCCTGACCTCGCCGAGGTTGACGACGACCTCGGTCGGGTCCGGCACGGGCGGCACCGAGTCGTGGAACTCCCACACCATGTCGGCCGGCGGCGCGGCCGCGATCCACGCGTCGGTGTACGGGCGCAGCCGCGGGTCCTCCTGACCGGTGACGACCAGCGCGTACATCGCCATGTGGCCCTGTTCGAGGGAGAAGACGAGGTCCGGGTGCAGCCCCGCGACGAGGTCCCGCAGCTCGCCCTCGACGCGGTGCGGCTCACCGTCGCCCAGCGCCGCGCTCACCACCGGCACCAGCTCGAACCACCGCTCCCAGAACCGCTGCGCCGCCTCGCCCGCGTTCGGCAGGTGGGCGGGGACGACGTCTTCTGCTTTGCGGCGGCGGAACCACTTCATGATTCTCAAGCGTAGAGCTTGCGCCCCTCGGCCAACATTTCGACGAACTGCGCGATGCGCTTCTGGCGCGTCTCGGGCCTTTTCGCGTCGTGGATGCGCAACAGCACCGCGTACCGGTTCTGGCTGTTCAGCGTCTTGAAGAACTCGGCGGCCCTCGGGTTCGCGTCGAGCGCTTCGACGAGGTCGGCCGGCACCTCGATGGTCGCCGGTCCCGCGTAGGCGGCGTCCCACCGCCCGTCGGCCTTGGCCTTCTCGATCTCCTTGAGGCCCGCCGGCAGCATCTTGCCGTCCGCGATCAGCTGCTCGACCTTGCCGCAGTTGCGCTTGGACCACTTGCTGCGCGTCGTGCGCGGCGTCCAGCGCTGCGAGTAGTAGGTCTCGTCCACGGACCGCACGAGCCCGTCGATCCACCCGTGGCACAGGGCGACGTCCAACGCCTCGTCGTAGGTGATGGTCCTGAGCCCCGACCCCTTCTTCGCGTACTTGATCCACAGCTCGGTCTCGGTCGCGCCGTTCTCGTGCAGCCACGCGTCGAACTCCGCGGGACCCTCGAAGACGATCAACGCACCCTCCTCAGGCAGAGCGTCCACTGCGCACAGCGAACCACGGAACCGAAATCCGGTGGCGCGCGACGGCGAGTTCGCCCACAGTGCGCACCATGCTGATCCGGCGGGAGACGCCCGCAGACATCGACGCCATCCGCGAAGTCACCGACCTCGCCTTCAAGAACGGGCCGGAGGCTCCGCTGATCGACCGGCTGCGCGCCGACGAGGGGTGGATCCCGGAGCTCTCCCTGGTGGTGGAAGGGGTGGTGGGACACGTGGTGTGCACGCGCGGGTACGTCGGCGAGGTGCCCGTGCTGGGGCTCGGGCCGATCAGCGTGCACCCGGACCGCCAGCGGGCCGGCATCGGCAAGGCCCTGGTGCACGCCGTCCTCGGGGCGGCGGAGGCGCGCGACGAGCGCGCCGTCGTCCTCCTCGGCGACCCGAACTACTACTCGCGGTTCGGGTTCCGGCTGGCGTCCGAGTTCGGGATCACGCCGCCGGAGTCCGCGTGGGCGCCGCACTTCCAGGCCCGGTTGTTCCGGGACGTCCCGGCCGGGCCGTTCCGCTACGCGGAGCCGTTCAACGAGCTCTGAGCGGCGCCCGCCGGTCAGGAGTGCGCGATCAGCGAGAAGCCGAGCACCCCCGTCGCCGTGAAGTCGATGGCGGGCTCGGAGCTCGGCCACGAGCGCAGGTCGTCGGCGAAGACGGACTTCGCGGAGTCGAACTCCACCGTGTACGGCTTGGTGCAGTCGACGGACCCCGCGGGCATCTCGCCCAGGTCGCCGAACAGGGAGGCGTCGTTGGGGCCGTTGATCACCGCGCCGGCCAGCACCTTCGAGCCGCCGGTCGTGGAACCGGACAGGTTCGCCGCCTGGTGGTGCGGGCACTCGGGGAACTTCGTGCCGACGCCGACGATCAGCGACGTGCCCCAGGCGTTCGTGCCGAGCGCGAAGCCGCGTTGCTGGGTGCCGAAGGTCGCGTACTCCTTGGAACCGGTCAGCTTCCGGTAGAGCGCGGCGGTGGTGATGTAGCCGAACGTGCGCGAGCCGACGTCCCAGGTCTCGACGTTCGCGGCGGTGCGGAACGGCGACGTCCGCGCGGCGTCGGCGCCCTTGCGGAGCTGCCGCCGGATGTCGCCGACGACCTGCTTCTCGGTCACCTCGGCGCCCGGAACGCCCTTCCTCAACAACGGCGCGAGGTCGGCGTGGCCGAGCGCGGAGATGTTGTAGACGTTCAACGTGTCGGGGTCACCCGTGGCGAGGAACTCGTGCGCCCAGTGCGCGGCGGCACGGGCGAAGGACGCGTAACGCTTGTCGTTCAACGACTTGGCGGCCAGCGCGAGCTGCGTCGCGCCGAACTCCATGTCGTCGGTCCACGACTCCTCGGGGTAGTAGGCGTGCGGGAACGCCGTCACGAGCTCACCGACGTCCGACGTCTTGGCCAGGGCGAAGAGCGAGGCCGCCTTGTCCAGGTACGACCGGGCCAGGCGCGGGTCGCGCGGGGCCTCGACCTGCGCGGCCAGCGCGAACGACCCGGCGACGCGGCCGACCAGGTTCGGGCTGATCTTCTCGCCGGCCCTGTTGGCCCGGAAGACCGGCCGGTACTTGATGAAGTACCGGCTGTCGCCGGGCTGCACGTCGAGCTCGTCGTCGGCCTCCGGCAGCCGCCACACGTCGTGGTCGCCGACGAAGCCGAACTCCTCGGACCCCGTGCCGATGCCGACCTGCGCGTACAGGACGCCGGACTTCTCGTCCCACGCCTTGTCGAGCCACCGGAGACCGAACTTCGCCTCCCGGTACAGCGCGTCGTCGTGCCTGTTGCGCAACGCCAGCAGCATCGACGCCGTCGAGTACGACGAGGCGTGCGTGAACTTCACGAAGTCACCGGCGTCGAACCAGCCGCCTTCGAGGTCGACCCGCGTGCCGGTCGGCTGCAACGGCGCCGCGATCTCGTCGCCGCCCTCGCCCGCGAACACCGGCGCCTCGTAGACCATCGCCGACCGGTCGGTGAGGTGCGCGGGCTTGCGGTTCAGCCGGCCGGGGACCACGTGAGCACCGTCGCGCTGAGCCTGGAAGAACTCGACGGTGCTGGACGCGACCGGCGAGAACAGCGCGCGCAGCGAGTCGATCTCGAACGTCGGCGACACCGCCGAGCCGACCCTGATCCGGTAGGTCCCGGCGGTCTTCAGGGCCGAGAAGTCGATCGGGTGCACCGCGGGGAACTTCTCGCTCCACGACCCCGTCGACGCACCCGTCCGCCCGGTGAGCACGGTCCGGCCGCGGCTGTCGACGACGGAGAACCTGGTGTTCGCGGCACCGCCGAGGACGTAGGCGTGCTTCGCCTCGGAGGTGCCGAACCCGATCTGGTCCAGCCGGACGTGGGCGGCCGGAGCGGCCTGGGCGGGCGCCGCGACCACGCCCGTGAGCACTGCGGCCACGAGAGCCGCACGTCTGATGCGCATGAGGGGAACTCCCGGTCCAGGCCCCGACCTCAGGCCCTCGGTTAAGAAAGTTTCCTAATAGTGCGCAGCAGACTAGCCCCACGAACCGGACATCACCAGCCCTCGGGCGGCTCCGCGAAGGCCGAGGACAGGTCGCGGGTCAGCGACAGGGCGCGCTTGACCCAGGCCGACGTCGCTCCGGCCAGACCGCACGTCGGCGTGGGCAGCGCCTTCTCGTCCAGGATCGAGCGCGGGAAGCCCAGGCGGTCCGCCAGCGTGAACGCCCGCTGCCCGACCTCCTTCAACGTCACCGGCACGCCGGGGTCCGTGCTCGGCACCAGGCCCAGCGCGAGCGTCGTGCCCGCCTCCCAGGTCTCGCCGATCTCGTCGAGCGCCTCCGCCCCCTTGACCAGCGTCGCGTCGAACGCGATGGCGGACGCGCCGGCCTCGCGCAGCAGCGTCAGCGGCGGGTGCGGCGCGCAGCAGTGCACGACGACCTCGTGGTCGCCCAGCGCCTCGATCACGGTGGCCAGCACCGCGCGCGCGTCCGGTTCCGGCACGGCGGGCACGGTGCCGAGCTTCGACGGCGTCGGCAGCAGGCCCTGGAGCACGGCGGGCAGGCCCGGTTCGTCGATCTGCACGACGACCTGCGCCCTCGTCCGCTTGGCGACCTCCGCGGCGTGCTGCCGCAGTCCTTCGGCCAGCGACTCGGAGAACTCCTTCACGGCGCCGTAGTCGGTGAGCACCCGGTGCCCGCGCATCAGCTCGATGTTCGACATCAACGTCCACGGCCCGACTGCCTGCACCTTCACGACCGACGGCTGCGCACCCGCGCGTTCCAACGCCTCGTCGAACGCGTCGAGGTCGCCGCGCAGCAGGTCGACGGCACGGCGGTGGTCACGGCCGGGACGCGGCGTCACGCGGTAGCCGGACGTGACGACCTCGATCGCGAGGTCGACGAGCAGGCCGGCGGTGCGGCCGACCATGTCCGCGCCGACGCCCCGAGCGGGCAGTTCCGGCACGTGCGGCAGCTCCGGCAGCTCACCGACGACGACCCGCGCCGCCTCGTCGATGTCGGTTCCGGGCAGCGATCCGATTCCAGTGGCTCCACGCACCCGCCGAATTGTTCCACTGTCCGCGAGACAGAAGAGGTCTAGACCCATTGACGCTGTGGTCTAGGCCACTTACCGTGACTGAGCAGGTGCTGACAGTCGAAGCACCCGACAGACGTGGTGTGGGAACGCGACGCGCCCCGCGTTCCCACACCGCTCCCTTCCTCTCCCTGCCGGAAGGACCACCTCCATGGCCCGCTTCGCTCTTCTCTCCGCCGGGGCCGCTGCCGCTCTCGTGGCCGGACTCGTCGCCATAGCCCCCACCGCCTCCGCCGCCGGCGAGTCCGCGGTGATCAGCCAGGACTCGAACTGGGGCTCCGGCTACCAGGGCAAGGCCACGGTCACCGCGGGCACGACCGCGCTGGCCGGCTGGAAGCTCGAGTTCGACCTCGCCGGAGCCACCCTGGGCTCCTACTGGGACGCCACGCTGACCAGCAGCGGCAACCACCACACGTTCACCAACCGCGAGTACAACGGCACCGTGGGCGCGGGCGCCTCCACGAGCTTCGGCTTCCTGGTGAGCGGCTCGGCACTGCCGACCAACTGCAAGCTCAACGGCGTCCCGTGCGGCGGTGGCAGCAACCCCACCACCACGACCACCACCACGTCGACGACGACCACCGCGCCCACCACCACGACGACGTCCGTTGTGCCGCCGGTGCCCGGCAGCGCGCTCGTCGCGCCGTACATCGACATCACGATGCCGTCGCCGTCGTTGGTCGACGTGGCCAACGCGACCGGCCAGAAGCACTTCACGCTCGCGTTCGCGCTGGGCTCGTCCGCCGGCTGCGACCCCGCGTGGGGCGGCACGGTCCCGTTGAACGACAGCCGCATCGTGAACGACACGAAGGCGCTGAAGGCCCAGGGCGGCAGCGTCATCGTCGCGACCGGCGGCGCGATGGGCCCGTACCTGGAGCACGTCTGCTCCACCGCGGACGCCCTCTACAACGCCTACGTGAAGGTGCTGGACGCCGTGGGCTCCAACAGCATCGACGTGGACGTGGAAGCGACCATCCCGCAGGCGGTCGTCAACACGGCGCTGAAGCGCCTGCAGGACACCCGCGGCACGACCGTCAGCTACACGATGCGCATCCAGGGCCAGGACTACGGCATGGACCCGTACTCGGTGGACGTGCTCAAGGACGCGGCCGCCAAGGGCGTCACGGTGCTGGTGAACCCGATGCTGATGAACTTCGGCTACACGGGCAACTGGGGCGACGCGATGGTCGCCGCCTCCAACGCCACCCTCGGGCAGATGCGCACCATCTGGCCGTCGAAGTCCGACGCGCAACTGAAGGCGTTGCTCGGCCTCACGCCGATGATCGGACGCAACGACACGGGCCCGACGACGACGCAGGACGACGCGCGCAAGGTCGTCGACTACGCGAAGGCCAACCACGTCGGCCGGATCGCGTTCTGGTCCGCCGGTCGCGACAAGGGCTGCCCCGGTGGCGGGGTGTCGCCGACGTGCAGCGGCATCTCGCAGTCCAACTGGGAGTTCACGAACCTGTTCAGGACCTACACGGGCTGAGGCAGCCGTCAGAATCACCGCATGAAGTACACCGTCTCGATCGAGATCGCCCTGCCGCGGGAGAAAGTGGCCCGCTTGCTCGCCGACCCCGCACACCTGCCCATGTGGTTGCGGGGTCTGGTGCTGCACGAGCCGCTGAACGGCGAGCACGGCCAGGTCGGCACGCGGTCGCGGGTCGTGCTTCGGATGGGGCGGCAGGAGTCCGAGGTCACCGAGACCATCATCCGCCGGGAACCGGCCGACCTGGGCGAGATCCCGGCCGGGAGCGTCGTGCGCTTCGAACGCGAGATCGTCGGCGGCGGCATGTGGAGCGCCACGCGCGACCGGCTGACCGAGGCCGGCCCGGAGGCGACGCTCTGGGAAAGCGAGAACGAGTACCGGTTCGACGGCCTGCTGATGCGGCTGGTGGGGAAGGTGGTGCCCGGCGCGTTCCGCAAGCAGTCGTTGCTGCACATGCGGGACTTCAAGGCGTTCGCCGAGCACGGGACCGACGTGCGGGCCACGGAGGCCTGACCGCTGTGGAAGAAGGCCGGTGCGGGCGTGCGCACCGGCCTTCTCCTCATTCGCCCGCGACCGTCAGCAGGAGCTGCAGCACCCGCAGCCGGGACCCGTGCACCCGCCACAGCAAGAACAACCACCCATGGTGACCACCTCCGAAGTTGATCGATCATGCATGCAATCGGACAGTAAGTCGGCGTGAACGCTGCGTGACACCACCGCCAGGGTGATTACGCTGCCACGAATGAATGGTCCTGCTGAGATGCTCGCCGCCGACAAGGCCTCGTCCGCACTGGGCATCGCACCGGTCGAGCTGCGCGACGGGTACGCGCTGGTGCGGATGGCGGTCACCGAGAACATGCTCAACGGGCACGGCATCGCGCACGGCGGGTACGTCTTCCTGCTGGCGGACACGGCGTTCGCCTGCGCCTGCAACCGGGCCGGGTCCGTCACCGTCGCCGCCACGGCCGAGATCGACTTCATCCGGCCCGTGCACGAAGGCGACGAGCTGGTGGCGGAGGCGGTGGAACGGACCCGGTTCGGCCGCAGCGGGATCTACGACATCACCGTCAGGCGTGCGAACGAGGTCGTGGCCGAGTTCCGCGGTCGTTCGCGGACCCTGCGCGACTGAGGCCCACGGCCTGCAGCACCGCGAACCCGAGCACGGCCAGGCCCTGGGCGAGCACCAGCGCGACACCGGGTCCGGTCAGCGGGAACCACCCCAGCGCCGCGGTGAGAACGCTGTCCAGCGCCCACACGGCGTTGCCGATGATGACCAGCAGCACGATCCGGCGGTCCGGAACGGCGCGGGTTCCCAAGAAGAAGACACCCAGGCCGTACACGACGCAGAAAGAACCCAACCCGATCTGCCAGCCCACCGGAACTCCGACCTCCGGGCGGATCAGGAGCGTCAGCAGACCGAGTGCGAACGAAGCGACACCGTCGAGTTTCAAGGCGAATTTCAACATGGCCCGACGATCGCCCGGCTAACGCTGCCGGGACCACGTCAAACGCTGCCAACACCTGCCATCAGGTCCGCCGCGACCAGGCGCGCGGCCGCGTTCTGCCAGTTGTGCAGGGTCCGCTCCGGCACCTGCGTGACGAACCACTGCAACGCGCGGCGGTCCTCGGCGTCGAGGTCCTCCCGTTTGGTCCGCACCGAATACGGCCGGATTCCCTTGACGTAATAGAAGTAGACGGCGTTGTAGTAACGCCATTCGTCGCTCGTGCCGAAATCGCCGTCCGCGGGCTTGAGCCGGCGAATGCTGTCCAGCAACAGGCTTTTCAGCTGCGCCGCGCGGTCCAGCGGCGGGCCGTCGTCGGTCAGCGCGATCAACGGGCTCGCGACGAGCTTGCCGAGGTCGCCGTAGTGGCTCAACGCCTTGCGCGTGAGACGCGCGAACTCGGCGGGGTCGTCGGTGACCAGCGGCCGGCGCTTGGGCAACGACTCCACGGCCTCGCGCAGCTCGGCGCGTTCGGCGGCGACCGCGGGCACGGCGAGGCGGTCGACCACCGACGCGAGCGGGTTCGCGAGCACCTGCACGGCGACGGCGGCCGCGACCGTCGTGAACGCGAGCAGGTCGGGACCGCCGAACAACACCACCTGCGACCCGAAGAGCACCGCCGTGAAACCCGCGATCACCAGCGACCGCAGCATGTCCGCGCGGATCGCCTCGCCCTCCTCGACGGCGTCGGTGACGGCGACCAGCACCCCGAACACCACGAGGTCGAAGCCGATCATCGGGAGCGTCACCGCGTCGGGCAGCAGGCGGAGCAGGAAAGCGGCAGCAGACAGCCCGAACATCACTCCGACGAGTGAAAAGTAAGTGCGTTTCCTTATGGCTAGCACCGTCGACACGGCCAAAGGGAGCAACACGACCCACGGCAGCCAGAACGACGCCGCGAGGAACGGCACCACCGCGGCGAGCCACCACCGGATCAGGTCCGGTCGCGCCAGCAGCAGGATCGCGCCCGTCCACGCCACCGCGGGCACTCCGAGCAGCACCGGGTGCGGCACGACGACCGCCACCGCGTACCCGATCAGCCCGGCGCCCGCCCACCACAGCAGCGGTTTGCGGGGGTCGCGGGCGAGCAGGTAGAGCCCCAGCCACCAGGCGAGGCCGCAGACCAGCAGCGATAGGCCGAGCACGGGTCAAAGCTAGCCCCACCTGCAAAACTGTGTGCCATGCCGGTAGAGCTGACGCTCCACAAAGCGGCCGAGGAGTTGCGGCGAGGCGACCTCGCGAGCGTGCTTCGCGCACGTCAACGCGTCGCGGGACTCGTCGGCACCTATCCCCACCGGCTCGACCTGCGCGAGCGCCTCGCCGAGGTCTACCGCGTGCTCGGCCAGCCGGCCCAGGCGGGCCGCTGGACGTACCTGTCCGACGACCGCGACCCGGACGAGACCGCGGCCTTCGAACGGGCGTACCGGCGCGCGGAAGCAAAACTGGGAGCGCTCTCGTGGCAGGGCACCGTCGAGGACGCTCCCACCGAAACGGCGCGAACCCGGTTGGTGGACCTGCGCGAGGAGGCCCGCGAGGAGCTGCGCCGCGAGCTCGACGCGACGCCGGACGAGGAGACGTCCTGGGGCGGCTGCCTGGTCGTGATGGTCGGCGGCACGTTCGTGCTGGTGTGTTTCCTGCTGGGGATCGTGACTCTGGCGCAGTTCTTGTGGAAGCTGTTCACATGAGAGCGTTGTCGCAGTACGTCCGCCGCACCCCGGTCCTGCACGCGTCCGCCGACGGGCGGCCGCTGGTGTTCAAGCTGGAGCAGCTCCAGCTCACCGGGTCGTTCAAGATCCGCGGCGCGGTGCAGAAGTTGCTGTCGCTCGGGGTGTCCGAAGTCGTCACGGCGTCGGGCGGCAACCACGGCATCGCCGTCGCCCAGGCCGCGCAGCTGCTCGGCGCGCACGCCACCGTGTTCGTCCCGGTGACCGCGCCGGAGACCAAGACCCGGCGCATCGAGGCGTTGGGCGCCAAGCTGATCCGCCACGGCGCCACCTACGCGGAGGCCGCGCTCGCCGCCCGCGACTTCGGAGTCACCTACGTCGAGGCGTACGACGACCTGACGGTGATCGAGGGCCAGTCGACCGTCACGCAGGAGATCGTCGAGGACGTCCCGGACGTCGACACGATCTTCGTCGCGGCCGGCGGTGGCGGGCTCGTCGCCGGTGCCGCACTCGCTTCCGGCGGACGGCGGATCATCGCCGTCGAACCCGAGAACTGCCGCGCGATGCACAACGCGCTGGAGGCCGGCGCGCCCGTCGACTCGACGGTGAGGTCCGTGGCCGCGGACGCGCTCGGCGCCACCCGGGCCGGTTCGCTGGCGCTGGAGATCCTGCAGCGCAACAACGTCACGTCGGCCCTGGTGACCGACGACGAGATCCTCGCGGCGCGCGACCGCCTCTGGGAGGAGTTCCGGATCGCGGTCGAACCGGCCGGAGCGGCGGCGTTCGCGTCGTTCCTCAAGGGCGACGTGACGACCGATCTGCCCTGCGTGCTCCTGTGCGGAGCGAACTCGGAGTGGCGTCCCAGCTAGCCCGGCGGAACCGGCGCGCGCCCAACCGGCGCAACGGCGACACGACCCACACCGGCAGCTCGTCGCGACGGGCCTGACCGGCCAGCTTGCGCCGGTCGGAGGGGCTGACGAAGCACCGGAACGCGCTGCGGGCGCGGGCGGTCAGGTCCGACTGCGGGAACGTCGCGTCAATGAACGTCACGAGAGCGAACGCTAGATCCGCTTCCCCTGGCGCTACAAGCGATTTAGCTGGTCGCGTCGATGGTCGCGCTGGCCAGCACGACGTCGCCGGCCGAGTCCTCGCGGTAGATGGCCACGGCCTGTCCCGGCGCGACACCGCGCAACGGCTCGCGCAGCTGCACCCGCAGCACCCCGTCGACGAGCTCGGCCACCGCCGGGGCCGTGCCGCCGTGCGCGCGGACCTGGGCGACGCACTCCACCGGTCCGTCGAGCAGGACGTGCGCGACCGGCGAGGACGCCGAGATGCCCGTCACCGCGAGCTTCTCCGCCGCACCGACCCGCACGGTGCCCGACACCGGCTCCAGCGCCAGCACGTAGCGCGGGCGGCCGTCGGCGGCGGGACCGTCGATGCCGAGGCCCTTGCGCTGGCCGATGGTGAACTCGTGCACGCCCGCGTGGCGGCCGAGGACGGCACCCGTGGCGTCGTCGATCAGCAGACCCGGCCTGGTCTCCATGCGGTTCGCCAGGAACTTCTGCGTGTCGCCGTCCGGGATGAAGCAGATGTCGTGGCTGTCCGGCTTCTTCGCGACCGACAGGCCGCGTGATGCCGCCTCGACGCGGACGTCGTCCTTCGTCGTGTCGCCCAGCGGGAACATGGCGTGCGCGAGCTGGTCCGCGGTCAGCGACGCCAGCACGTACGACTGGTCCTTGCCGAGGTCGGCGGACCGGCGCAGCTCGGGACGGCCGCCGACCACCTCCAACCGCGCGTAGTGGCCCGTGCAGACGGCGTCGAAGCCCAGCGCGATCGCCTTGTCCAGCAACGCCTCGAACTTGATCCGCTCGTTGCAGCGCAGGCACGGGTTCGGCGTGCGGCCCGCCGCGTACTCCGCGACGAAGTCCTCGACGACCTCCTCGGTGAAGCGCTCGGCGAAGTCCCAGACGTAGAACGGGATGCCCATCAGGTCGGCCGCGCGACGGGCGTCGTGCGCGTCCTCGATCGTGCAGCAGCCACGGGCGCCGGTGCGCAACGTGCCGGGCTTCGCCGACAACGCCAGGTGCACACCCGTCACGTCGTGTCCCGCTTCGACGGCGCGTGCCGCCGCCACCGCGGAGTCGACACCACCGCTCATCGCCGCGAGGACCTTCACCGCTCGACCACCTTCCGGGAACGCCTCATGCCTGCCAGACCCGCCGTGCGGGCCCTCTCCACCACCGGACCGATCACCGACACGAGCTCCTCAACATCGGCGCGCGTCGAGGTATGCCCGAGCGAGAACCGCAGCGACCCGCGGGCCAGCGCCGGTTCGACGTCCATCGCGACGAGCACGTGGCTCGGCTGCGCGACTCCGGCCGTGCACGCGGACCCCGTCGAGCACTCGACACCGCGGGCGTCGAGCAGCATCAGCAGGCTGTCGCCCTCGCAGCCGGGGAACGTCAGGTGCGCGTTGCCGGGCAGCCGGTCGGACGGGTCGCCGTTGAGGACGACGTCCGGCACCACCGCGCGCACCGACGCGATCAGCTCGTCGCGCAGCGCCGCCAGCTCGACGGCGCGCTTCTCCTGCTCGTCCACCGCGATCCGCACCGCGCGCGCCAGGCCGACGATCGCCGGCACGTCCAGCGTGCCCGACCGCACGTCGCGTTCCTGGCCGCCACCGTGCAGCAACGGCGCGCACTTCACGTCACGCGCCAGCAGCAGCACACCGACGCCGTAGGGGCCGCCGACCTTGTGACCGGTCATCGTGAGCGCGGAGGCGCCGGACGCGGCGAAGTCGACGGGAACAGCGCCGACGGCCTGCACCGCGTCCGTGTGGAACGGCACACCGCGCTCCGCGCACACGCGGGCGATGTCGTGCACCGGGTTGATCGTGCCGACCTCGTTGTTCGCCCACATCGTGGTGACGAGCGCGACGTCGTCGTCCAGCGCCTCGGCCACGGACTCGGCGGACACCCGGCCGAAGCGGTCGGTCGGCAGCCAGGTGACCTCGGCGCCGCGCTGCTCCAGCCACTCGACGGCGTCCAGCACGGCGTGGTGCTCGACGGCCGAGGCCAGGACCCGGCGCCTGCCGCTGGCCCAGCTGATCCCCTTGACCGCGAGGTTGTCGCTCTCCGTGCCGCCGCCGGTGAAGAGCACCTCGGACGGCCGGGCGCCCAGGGCGTCGGCGATGGTCTCGCGGGCCTCCTCGACGGCGCGGCGCGCCCGCCTGCCCGAGGTGTGCAGCGACGAGGCGTTGCCCGTGGTGGACAACGCCTCGGTCATCGCCGCGACCGCCTCGGGGTGCATGGGGGTCGTGGCCGCGTGGTCGAGATAAGCCATCAGGGCTCAAGCGTAGCCCGCATGCGGGGCCCGGTCAGAATCGCTCCCACCACGGCCAACGCCGCCATGGACAGGTTCAGCGCGACCACGCCCGCGGTCGGCGCGGTCGCCACGACCAGCACGCCGCCGAGTCCGATCATGGTGGCCGAGCCGACCATGTCGGAGATCTGCAGCGCCGCCGAGTTGAAACCGCGGTCGGCCTCGGGCGACGCGGCCATCATCAGCACGCCGACGCTCGACGTCGCCATGCCCATGCCCGCGCCCGCGACGGCCCACAGGACCGGCGTCAGCCAGGCGGGACCCCACGACGGTGCGATGAGCGTCACGGCCGCGATGCCGGTCGCGGTGAACAGGAACCCGGTCCGCACCAGCGTGTGGCGCTCGATCTTCGGGTGCCGCGACGCCCAGTTCGACGCGCCCGCCCAGCCGAGCGCGCTCAGCGTCAGCGGCAGGCCCGACTCCAGCGGCGAGTAGCCGTGCACGACGGTCAGCGTGAGCGGGATGAACGACTCGACCGCGAAGAACGTGCCGGCGAGCATGCCGCGGGCGAGGATCGTGACGGGGAGGCCGCGGCGGGCCAGCAGCGTGCCCCGGGGCAGCAGGATCCGCAGCGCGGGCGCCAGCAGCAGCAACGCCACCGCGAGCAGCCACCACGTCCGGTGCTGCAACGCCCAGCTCAGGCCCGCCACGCCGAGGCCGACGGCCAGGGCGGCGACCGGCAGGTGGCGGCGCACCGGCGGGGTCGCGGAGTGCGGCGGCAGGCTGCGCAGCACCGGCACGAGCAGCACGCTGCCGATGAGGACCAGCGGCACGATCGCGAGGAACACCAGCCGCCAGGTCAGGTGCTCGGTCGCCCAGCCCGCGACGGCCGGTCCGACGAGCGACGGGACCACCCAGGCCGCGGACAGCGCGCCGAACACGGCGGGCCGGGCGTCCTCGGGGTAGGCGACCGCGATCAGCACGTAGACCGCGACGATCAGGAACCCGGCGCCGAAGCCCTGGAGCGCGCGACCGGCGAGCAGCACGGCCATCGACTCCGCCACGCCCGCGACCACGAGCCCCGCGAGGAACAGGACCACGCCGACCAGCACCGCGGGCTTGGGGCCTCTCCGGTCGGAGAGCCGTCCGGAGAACACCGTGGCCATGACGCTGGCCGCGAGGTTGGCGAGGAAGGGCCAGGCGTAGAGCGACTCGCCGTGCAGCTCGCGGACCATGGTGGGCATCGCCGTGCCGACCCCCATCGCCTCGAAGGCGAGGAGGGTGACCAGCAGCAGGATGCCCGTGGTGGGCCAGCGGCGGTCAGGCGACCAGAGGCGAGACGGTGCGGGCGCGGTGACTGTCACCCCTTGATGGTGCTATCTCCAGTTCGGTCGAGGTCAAGCGGTTTGATTGCTCTTCGGCAAGTTTCGCGAGCTCGCGGCGCGTCGCGGCGCGGCCGGGCGCGATCTCGTCGAGCACGTGCACCTCGACGACCAGGTCCCTGACCTTGAGCACGCGCCGGATCGAGTCGATGAGCGTGTCGCTGCCGATGAACGCGGGTTGCGTCGTGGGGTGGTCGCCGATCCGGTACTTCAGCACGATCGGCCGCACCGGCACACCGGCGTCGAGCGCGGCCTGGAACAGCGCGGGCCGGTACCGCCCGGAGGCGAGCCCGCACCACGTGGTGCCCTCGGCGTGGATGCCGACCGCGCTGCCGCCCCGCAGCGTCGCGGTGAGCTCGCCGACGGTCCGCGGCAGGTCACGCAGCTTCTCGCGGTCGAGGTAGACCGTGCCGACGGCCGTGATGATCGGGCCGAGCACCGGCCAGCTCTTGATGTCCTTCTTGGCGACGAGCTTGATCGGCTGCACCGAGTCGATCGCGAGCTCGTCCAGCCACGAGACGTGGTTGCTCACGACGAGCACGCCGCGTTCGGGGATCTCCTGGTACCTGCGGGCGCCGTGGACCCGCAGCCTGACCCCGAACGCCCTCAGCACCGCGTGGAACCACAGGCGGACGACGCGCTCCCGCTGCCTGCTCGGCAACAGGAGCGCGACCGCGACCAGCGCGCCGCACAGGATCGCCGTGACGGCGGTGACCGCGCGCCACACCTGCCTGACCTTGCCGACTTCTCGTGGTGTTCCGCTGACGCAGCCGTCGCCGCACGGCGACGAGGGCATCCAGGCGTGACTCATGCCGTCTCCCCCAGGAAGAACTTGAGATAGCGCTGGTCCACGTGGTCCATGCCGAGCAGGATGAACAGGTCGGCGACGCCGAAGTCCGCGTCGAGCGCGGGCCGTCCGCAGATCTTGGCGCCGAGCCGCAGGTAGCCCTTCAGCAGCGGCGGCAGCGCGGCCTTCGCGGGCCGCTCGACCGAGTCGACGTCCCACGGGTTGCGCGGCGTGACGCGGTACTGCTCGGGCGCGAGGTGCTTGGCCCGCACGGTGTCCCACACCCCGGCGGCGAAGCTCCCGCCGTCCTGCAGGGGGATCGAGGCGCACCCGACCAGCCACTTGTGGCCGCTCAGCAGCATGTAGCGCGCGATGCCCGCCCACACGAGGCTGACGACGGCGCCGTTGCGGTGGTCGGGGTGCACGCACGACCGGCCGGTCTCGACGATGCCGGGTCGCAGCTCGTCGAGGTTCGAGAGGTCGAACTCGCCGTCGGCGTAGAGACGTCCGGCCTCCCTCGCACGCTCCGGCGGCAGCATGCGGTAGCCGCCGACGATCCGGCCGGTGCGGTCGTCGCGCACCACGAGGTGGTCGCAGTGCTCGTCGAACTCGTCGACGTCGTGGCCGGGCACGGCGGTGTGCAGCGTCGCCCCCATCTCACCGGCGAACACCTCGTAGCGCAGTCGCTGCGCGGCGACGACCTCTTCGCCGTCACGGGCGACGAGGAGGGAGTAGCGGGGGGCGTCCCCGTCCTGCTGGACGGGGGTGCTGACAAGCAGTTCCGGCTGCGTCATGGGCACCAGGGTGATCCTGTGCAGGCGAATGACAGCAGGTCGGAACGATGACCGGTCAGTGGCAGGTCGGTGAACCGCGGGTAGTCGCGTGAACGCGGAAGGGCCGCCCCGTGAACGGGACGGCCCTGTGCTTGAGCGGGAGGCTCAGCCCTTGCGCTTCTTGACCTCTTCGGTCAGCTGCGGTGCGACGGCGAACAGGTCGCCCACGACGCCGAAGTCGGCGATCTCGAAGATCGGGGCCTCGGGGTCCTTGTTGACCGCGACGATCGTCTTCGAGGTCTGCATGCCGGCGCGGTGCTGGATGGCACCGGAGATGCCCAGCGCCACGTACAGCTGCGGCGAGACCGTCTTGCCGGTCTGGCCGACCTGGAACTGGTGCGGGTAGTAGCCGGAGTCGACGGCGGCGCGCGAGGCACCGACGGCGGCACCGAGCGAGTCGGCGAGGTCCTCGACGGTCGAGAACTTGTCCGCCGAGCCGACGCCGCGGCCACCGGAGACGACGACCGAGGCCTCGGTGAGCTCCGGGCGGTCGCCACCGACGACGGTCTCGCGCGAGGTCACGCGGGCGGACTTGGCGGCGTCCACGGAAATGGAGACCGACTCGTCCAGGACGGCGTCCGCCGCAGACTCCTCGGCCTCGACGCCGCCGGGGCGGACGGTGATGACCGGGGTGCCGTTGCTGACCTTCGCCTTGACGACGAACGCGCCACCGAAGATGGACTGCACGCCGGTGCCGTCGGCCTCGACGTCGACGACGTCGACCAGCCAGCCGGAACCGATGCGCACGGCGAGCCGGCCCGCGACCTCCTTGCCCTCGGCGGTCGCGGAGACGAGCACCGCGGACGCGTTCGGGGCGAGAGCGGCCAGCGCGTCGACCTTCGGGGTCACGAGGAAGTTGACGGCGTCGTCGGACTCGACGGCGTAGACCTTCGCGGCGCCGAACCGGCCGAGCGACTCGCGGATCTTCGACGCGGTGCCGGGAGCGCCCACGACCACGGCGGCCGGGGTGCCCAGGCGGCGCGCGGCCGTCAGCAGCTCGTAGCTGACCTTCTTGACCTCGCCGTCGACGTGGTCGACGAGAACCAGTACCTCAGACATGACTTCCCCTCCCTCAGATGAGCTTCTGGCCGACGAGGTACTCGGCGATCTTGGATCCACCGTCGCCGCCGTCCTCGACGCGCTGACCCGCGCTGCGCGGCGGCTTCGGAGAAGCCTCCAGCACCTGCGTCCACGCACCGGAGAGGCCGACCTCGGACGCGTCGATGCCGAGGTCCGCCACGGTGACCGTGGAGACGGGCTTCTTCTTCGCGGCCATGATGCCCTTGAAGGACGGGTAACGCGGCTCGTTGATCTTCTCGGTCACCGAGACCACGGCCGGGAGCGACGCCTCGAGGAACGCGACGCCCTCGTCGGTCTCGCGCTCGCCCTTGATCGTCGTGCCCTCGACGGTGACCTTGCGCAGCTGGGTGACCTGTGGCAGGCCGAGCAGCTCGGCGAGGATGGCCGGGACGGCGCCCGCGCGGCCGTCGGTGGCCTCGTTGCCGGCGATGACGAGGTCGACGTTCTCGACCGTGCCGATCGCCTTCGCGAGGACCTTCGCCGTGGCCAGCGAGTCGGAGCCGTGCAGCGCCTCGTCGTTGACGTGGATCGCCTTGTCGGCACCCATGGACAGCGCCTTGCGGATGGCGTCGGTGGTGCGGTCGGGACCCATGGCGATCACGGTGACCTCACCGCCGTGGGCCTCCTGCAGCTGCAGGGCCTCTTCGACGGCGCGCTCGTTGATCTCGTCGAGCACGGCATCCGCGGACTCGCGGTCAAGGGTGTGGTCGGCGTCGGTGAGCTTGCGCTCGGACCAGGTGTCAGGCACCTGCTTGACCAGGACAACAATGTTCATAGGTCCTCTTCGACCTCCTGCGGACGGGCGGCGACGCTGCACAGAGGACTTCAGACGTGCGCCGCCGGGTGTTCACGACCCTGCCATCACCCGGATGTTACCCGCCAGTAGCACCCCCGCAAACAGGAGCAAGCACCCCGCTAGCGTGACAGTAGTCACCCGTCGACGCCACCAACTGAGACCTAACCCATTCGGGCGACTAGGCTGCGGCGGCATGTACCGGCGAGAAGCTATCGTGACGGACTCCACGGCCTGTCTCCCGGCTCAGCTGACCGACCGGCTCGGCATCGAGGTGGTGCAGATCCAGGTCCGGATCGGCGACCACACCGACGACGAGTCCCGCGTCCCGGTCCCCGACCTGGTCTCGGCCATGCGCGCCAACGTGCCCGTGGCGACGATCCCGCCCGACCCCGGCGTGTTCCACTGGACGTACTCCGATCTCGCGGCGCAGGGCGTTCGCTCGATCGTGTCCGTCCACGTGTCGGGCCGCCAGTCGGAGACCGTCGAGGCGGCCCGCGCGGCTGCGGCCAGGGTCCGCATCCCCGTGCACGTCGTCGACACCCACACGTGCGGGATGAGCATCGGTTACGCGGTCCAGGCGGCGGCGAAGATCGCGGAGGCCGGTGGGGACGTCGAGAGGGTGCTCGCGACCGCGCGGAGCCGCTTCGACAGGTCGACCGAGCTGATCTACGTGGACACGCTGGAGTACCTGCGCCGCGGCGGGCGCATCGGTGCGGCGGCGGCCCTCGTGGGCGGTGTGCTGTCGATGAAGCCCCTGCTGACCATGACCGACGGCCAGATCACCCCGCTGGACAAGGTGATCGGCGCCGACCGCGCGCTCAACCGGATGCTGGACATCGCGGCCAAGCGCGCGGGCACCGGAGCGGTGGACGTGGCCGTGGAGCACTTCGACGCGGAGGAGAAGGCCTCGCGGTTGCTGCGCACCCTGCGGCGCCGCCTCCCCAACGTCCGCCAGTTCATGCTGACGCAGGTCAGTTCGGCCATCGGGGCCCACGTCGGACCGGGTGCGCTGGGCATCACCGTTTCGCCGGTGTGAGCACCGGGAACTCCGGGTGCGGTTTCGTCCGTTGAAATGGACGTAACGGACACCTGGAGGACCGATGGCGTTCATGGACAAGATCACCAGGTTCCTGCGCAGCCCGCAGGGCCAGAAGCTGCAGACCAAGGCACGGCAGATGGCCCAGGACCCGCGCAAGCGCGCGCAGGCCGAGCAGCTGCTGCGCAAGTTCCGCGGCAGGAAGCACTAACGCTGGAACAACGCGTTGAGGTCCCCGTACGGGATGCCGTTCTCGACGCTGCTGTACGTGCCCAGGGTCAGCATCTCCTCCGCTGCCCTCCTGGCGACGGCGTAGGCGGCCTCGGCCACACCGGACCCGAGGCTGACCCGCGCCACGCCCGCCTCCACGAACTCGTCGACGGCGGGCGCGCCAGGCCACACGAGGACGTTGAGCGGCGCGTCGACGCCCTTCGCGAGCTCGGCTGCCGTGGCGAGGTCGACCACGCCCGGCACGAAGATGCCGCTCGCCCCGGCCTCGAGGTACCGCGCCGCCCTCTCCAGGGTGACGCCGAGCCTGTCCGCCGGATCCCCGACACCGCGCAGGTACGTGTCGATGCGCGCGTTGACGTACAACGCGGGCGCCGCTTCCCGTGCCGCCGCGAACCTTTCGGCCTGCTCGCCCACGTCGCGCTGGCCCGCGCCGAGGCCGTCCTCGATGTTCACGCCGGACGCCCCGGCCTCCGCGACCGCCTTCACCGTCTCGGCGACCTCGCCGGCGGTGCTCCCGAACCCGGACTCGATGTCGGCGCTCACCGGCACGCCCACGGCCCTGACGATGCGCGCCACCAGGTCGACCGCGAGGTCGCGCTGGAGGCGGTCGCCGTCCGGGGCACCGAGGCTCCACGCGACGCCGGCACTGGTGGTGGCGACGGCCTTGGCGCCGGCGGCCTCGACGACGAGGGCCGACGCCACGTCCCAGGCGTTCGGCAGGACCAGCGGGCCGGGCCGGTGCAGGGCGTGGAAGAGCTCGGTGCGGTCAGCGGTGGAAGTCATGATCGAGTGATATCAGGGGGAGGCGGTGCGGGTCCGGCGAGTTTCGGACACGAACCGAAGACTTCCGGACACGGCCGGTTGGCGTCCGCCTCGCGCCGCATCCGTTGGGACGTCGGGCGATCGTCAGTTCGTGTCCGCCCTGCGCCGGACCTGTTCGAACGTCTGCAGGTAGCGGCGGCGGAAGTCCTCCCGCTCCAGCCACGTCGTCTGCTCGACCGGCTGGGGTGCGGCGGGCGGCGGCAGCTCGGGAATGTCGGTGCCGGCCGCTACCGTTGGTTCGGGGGCTTCGAACTCCCCCAAGGGGGGCGTGGAGTCCCCATCCCGATCGTATCCAGCGACACCGACAGTGTCCGGCGCCTCGACCGGCTCGGCTGCGGCAACTGGTTCGTTTGCCGCGACTGGCCTGGCTTCCGCGACTGACTCGGCTTCCGCAACCAGCGTGGGTTCGACTTCGGTGATCCGCTTGGTTTCCACGACCGGCGCGGGTTCGACGGCCTCCACCGGCTCCGCTGCCGACGCTGCTCCCGCAACCGGCGCGGCTTCCGCGACCAGTGGGGGTTCGGCTGACCCGACCGTCTCCGGAGCCGTCACCGGCTCGGCCACGACGTCCTGCTCCACCACCGGCCGCCCGACCACCGGCTGTTCGACCACCGGCTGTTCGACCGCCGACTGGTCCACCGCCGACTGGTCCACCCCGGGCCCACGCCGCGAGACCGGCTCCGCGAACGCCGCCAGCGCCGGCTCCAGCCGCGGCAACCCCACCACGGGGTTGCGGTGGATCGGCCGCGTCTCGTAGTCGTCGGCCACCGGCTCGACGGCCGCGGGCTTCTCCACCCACGTGCGCTCCACCGGCTGGTCCGCCGGGGAGGGCGCGGCGTCCTCGCGGCGCCGCACCAGCACGTACATCAGGGCCGCCCCCAACGTGAAGGACAGCGCGCACAGCCCGAAGACGATCCCGACTGCCCCTGCCATTGCCAGGCTCCTAGCTGATGAGGACGTCGATCTGAGGTCCGGAGTCCGCCGGCGGGCCCCAGACGGGGTCCACGACCACGCGGGTCGTGATGTCGCCGTGCACTCCCTGCTCGGCCAGGTACTGCCGCAGCAGACCGGCCCGTTCCATCGCGAGCACGTCGCAGCGGTGCGACGCGGTCTCGCCGTTCCACGCGTGCGCCACCAACGTCACGGAACCGCTGGCGTTGCGCAGGACGCTGGCGAGCGAGCGCCGCACGGCCTCGCCGCGGCCCACCAGCGACGAGGTGCCGGGCGCGAACGTGATGCCCTTGACCGCGTGCGCCGAGAACAGCTCGCGCACGGTCTGCTGGGCGGCGCTCGCCGACAGCACCACCGGCGCGGCGGGCTCCATCCGCAGCGGTGCCACGAAGTCCGTCACCGGCACCGGGCCCGCCACCACCACGGGCACGGCGGGCGAGGACGACAGCGCCGTCTCCAGTTCCTCGCCGTACACCGAGAAACCGAACGCCGTCACCGAGGCGGGCACCATCAGCGCGCCGACGACCAACGGCACCCACTTCTTCACGACGCGGCCACCTGCTCCGGGATGTGCACCGGGGCAACGCGGTCCGCGGCGACCGACAGGGCCGCGCGCGCCGCCGACAGTTGCGCGTGGACGGAGCGGCGCAGCTCGTGCAGCTCGCCGGTCTTCTCGGCCACCTCGGCCAGCCGGCGGTTCGCCTCGCGGCACGCCACCTTCACGACGAACTCGGCGCGCGCCCGCGCCAGGGCCTCCTGCTCCTGCAGGTGCTGCGCGGCCTCGTTGCGGCGCCGCGTCATCGTCAGCTCGAAGAACTGCTGGGACTTCTCGCGCTTGCGCTCGGAGTCGGCCTCCAGCCAGTTGCACTGCAGCGCCGTCTCGCGCAGCAACCGGTCGGCATCGGTCTGGGCCTGCGCCACCGCCTCCGCGCACTCGCGCTCGACCTCGTCGGCGCGCTGCCGGTGCTGGGCCTCGAGATCGGTGCAGCGGCGCTCCATCTCGACCTCGCGGCGCTCCACCGCCGCCGCACGGGACGCGCAGTCCTGGCGGGTGGCGTAGAGCTCCGACTCGGCTTCCGACCGCATCGCCGCCGCCTCGCGTTCGGCACCGGCGCGCAGCTCGGCCAGCTCGACGTCGGTGCGGACGCGGAGGTCGGCGCACTCCCGTTCGGTCTGCAGGCGCATCTCCGCGGTCTCGTCCTCGGCGAGGCGCAGCATGCGGTGCATCCGCTCGGTCGCGCTCGCGTGCGACCCCGACGTCGTCTCCAGCCGCTCGATCCTGGCGCGCGCCTCCTCCAGGTCCTGGCGCGTCATCTCCAGCAGCTTGCGCAGATCGGCCGCCTGCGCGAGCGCCTCAGCCCGGTCCAGGCTCGTGAAGCGCAGCTGCTCCTCGAGGTTCTCGATGTGCTCGATGACCTGACGCCGGTGAAAACCTCGGTACACAACGTCGAAAGCGGTGTGCAGCGGAACTAGTTCCTGCTCTTTTGCACCCATGGTCACCTACTCGCTCAACCGGGCCGAAGATTGGGCGGAGCTTACCCATGCCCGTTACACCCAACCAGCGTCGACAAAGGACGAACCGGGGCGTTCCGCCGTGCGCGACAACCACGGCTTGCAGCGCAAACAAGAGATCTCTAGATCAACTGCCAAGAACGTGCAGTCACCCGATTGTGTCAGGCAGCGGCCCATTTCGAGGGGGTTACCGCGCGCGTTCGTCGTGCACGGAAAGCAACCACTCAGGCCTAGATCACACGAATTGCCTTCGATCGTTGGTGGCTACTGCGATCACGCTTCGTTAACCTCCTCGTTCGTGCCCTCACGAGTAGCCGTCGTCACCGACTCGACCGCGTCACTCCCCGCGCGTCTGGCGGACCGGTTCGACATCATCACGGTTCCCGCGCAGATCACCATCGGGTCGGAAGTGGTCGACGAGGGCCAGCTGCCCGCGGACCGCCTGCTCCGGGCGATGGAGGAGCAGATCCCGATCACGACGCGACCGCCTGGCCCGGACGCGTTCGCCTGGGCCTACCAGGACGCGTGGGCCAGGGGCGCGGAGACGATCGTGTCGGTGCACGTGACGCCGAAGCTGTCCGCGGTGGTGGAGTCGGCCAGGCAGGCGGCGGCCAAGTCGCGCGTGCCGGTGTTCATCGTCGACTCGCACTCGACGGGCATGACGCTCGGGTTCGCGGCGCTCGCGGCCGCGCGGGTCGTGCAGTCGGGCGGCAACGCCGACAACGCGCGCACCGTCGCCGAGCAGCGCGGGCGCGGCGCCACCGGGATCATCTACGTCGACACGCTGCAGTACCTGCGCCAGTCGGGCCGGATCAGCGCGGTGGCGAAGCTCTTCGGCAACGCGCTGTCGCTCAAGCCGCTGCTCACGGTCGTGGACGGCGAGATCAAGCCGTTCGACAAGGTCCTCGGCAGGGACAGGGCACTGGGCAAGCTCGTCGACAAGGCCGTGGCGGTCGCGTACGGGCGCAACGTGGACATCGCCGTGGAGCACCTCGGCGCCGAGAGGGACGGACACGTTCTGCTCCAGCAGCTGCAGAAGCGGATTCCGAACGCGCGCGACATCGTTCTGACCCAGGTCAGCGCGGCCATCGGCGCGCACGTCGGCCCCGGCGCGCTCGCGGTGACGGTCTCGCCCTTCTGAGCTACAGGGCCGCGACCTCCTCCGCGAGCAGCAGGCCGGGGTCGATCCCCATCGGCGCGAAGTGACCGGCGAGCTCCAGCGAGAGCACGCCCTGCACGCGCGTCCAGAACGACAGGGCGCGGTGCACGGTCGCCGGTGACGCCGGCACCGCGGCCGCCCACCCGTGCCCCGAGCCCAGCTCGGCCTCGAACGGGCTCTCCGCCTCCCCCGCGGGCGGGTCCGCGCACACCTCCAGCAGCACCGCGAGGAGCTCGTCCGAGATCGCGGTGATGTCGTCGGGCGCGTGGTAGCCGGGCACCGGCGTGCCGTAGATGAGCAGGTAGCGGTGCGGGTCCTCCAGCGCCCACCCCCTGATGACGCCGGCCAGCGCCACCGCGGTGGTGCCGCGGTCCGCCGCGGCGCGCGCGGTGTCGGCGAGGCCGCGGTAGGCGTCCCGGATGAGCGCGGTGATCAGCTCGTCCCTGCCGGCGAAGTACCGGTAGAGGGCGGGGCCGCTCATGCCCATCTCCTTGGCGATGGCGTTGAGGGACAACGCGGTCACGCCGGCCGAGGCGATCTGCGCCCACGCGTGCCGCTTGACCTCCTCGCGCACCTGCTCCCGGTAGCGCTCCCGCGGGCTCCGCGCCGAGTCCGTCATCCGTTAGATCCTCTCACTTCCGTTATTGACTCCTGCTCGGCGGCACTCTACCGTCTAGTTCCAGTTACAGCTTCTAACTAACGCGACTGCATCTAGCAACAGGAGACGCTCCCATGACCCGCACCCGCTCCGCCCTGACCGCCCTCGCGCTGGGTACCGGCCTGCTCGCCGTCGCCGCCTGCCAGGGCGCGCCGACCGGCGCACCGGCCCCCACCAGCGGTTCCACGGCTCCGACCAGCGCCTCCGCGGTGCCGACGGGCGCGGTGACCTGCGGCGGCAACGGCATCAACCCCGCCACGAAGCTCAGCCACCGCACGGAGACGCGGATCAACGCACCGCTGAGCACGGTCTGGGAGACGCAGACGTCGATCGACGGCTGGCCCGGCTGGCAGAAGGCGGTCGCCACCGCGAAGAGGGTCGACTCCGGCGCCCTGCGACCGGGGTCGAAGTTCGAGTGGACCACCCCGGCGCCGGCGACCGCGACCACCGCCGCGACCACGCTGAACATCACCTCGACCGTGCTCGACGTGCAGGAACGGGAGTGCGTCCGGTGGCGCGGCCCGGCGATCGGCGAGGGCCTGCGCATCGACGAGGGCGTGCACGTCTGGACGTTCACCGAGGTCGACGGCGGCGTGCTGGTCCGCACCGAGGAGAGCTGGGCGGGCCCGCAGCTGGAGGCCGACCCGGCGACGTCGATCACCTACCTCGCGCCCGGCCTGGACTTCTGGCTGGCCGACCTCAAGGCCACCGCCGAAGCCCGTTCGCCCCAGAAGTGACCCGAGACCACGAGGAGAAACCGCCATGTCCACCCCCACCTCCGCGCACCCGTCGACGCCCGTCCTCGTCGCGGCCTGGGCCGCCCCCGTCATGGTCATCGGCGGCTTCGGACTGCTCTCCGGGATTCCGATCGCCGCGACGCTCGTCGCGAGCCTGCGCGACCGCCGCTCGAAGCACCTGCGCTGGTTCACCGGCGCGCTCACGCTCGCCTACGCCACCCCGTTGACGATGTGGCTGACCGGACCGAGCGAGGCGCCCAGCCTGACGAAGTACATGGACCCGACGACGACCTGGCTGCTGGCGGCGACCGGTGTCGTCACCGCCATCGCGCACCAGGTGGTTCGCCGGCGCTCTACTCACAAGTAACCTGGCGGGCGTGACCCTCCCCCTGACCGGCGAACGCACCGTCCCCGGTATCGCGGAAGAGAACTACTGGTTCCGGCGGCACGAAGCGGCCTACCTGCACCTCCTCGGCCACTGCGCCGGCGCCGTCGTGCTGGAGGCCGGCTGCGGCGAGGGCTACGGCGCCCAGCTGATCCGCACGGTGGCGCGGCGGGTGGTCGCGCTGGACTACGACGAGCTGACGTCTCAGCACGTCGCCCGCGCGTACCCGCAGCTCGACGTCCTGAGGGGGAACCTCGCGGCGTTGCCGTTGCGCGACGGGAGCGTCGACGTGGTGGCGAATCTGCAGGTCATCGAGCACCTGTGGGACCAGGAGCAGTTCCTCGCGGAGTGCCGGCGGGTGCTGCGTCCCGGCGGGACGCTCATCGTGACGACACCGAACAGGCTGACGTTCTCGCCGGGCCAGGACACGCCGCTCAACCCGTTCCACACCAGGGAGCTCGCACCGTCCGAACTGGACGAGATGCTGCGGGAGGCTGGTTTCCGCGTTGACGAACTGACGGGGCTGCGTCACGGGAGCAGGCTTGACACGCTCCTGAACGGACAGATCATCGACGCACAGGTCGAAGTCGCCCTGTCCGGTGCGCCGTGGCCCGCCGAGCTGAAGGAGGCTGTGGAGTCGGTGACGGTGCGGGACTTCGACATCACGTCCGACGACATGGACACGTGCCTCGACTTGGTGGCCGTGGCGGTGCGCGCGTGACCCCGGAGGCGTCGGAGGGCACGTTCTGCCTGGTGCTGCACAGCCACCTGCCCTGGCTCGCGCACCACGGCACGTGGCCGGTGGGCGAGGAGTGGCTCTACCAGGCGTGGGCGCACTCCTACCTGCCCGTCGTGGACATGCTGCGCCGGTTCGCCGACGAGGGCCGCTCCGACGTCCTGACGCTCGGCGTCACCCCGGTGCTGGCCGCGCAGCTGGACGACCCGTACTGCCTGCGGGGCGTGCACGACTGGCTCGGCAACTGGCACCTGCGCTCGCACTACGCCGCGGAACGCCTGCCGGAGCTGTCCGCGTACGAGCACCGCGCGTCGTCGTGGGCGCTGGAGCAGTTCGAAACCCACTGGCGGCACGGCTTCTCACCGATCCTGAGGTCCCTTGTGGACTCTTCGACGATCGAGCTGCTCGGCGGACCGGCGACGCACCCGTTCCAGCCGCTGCTGGACCCGCGGGTGCGCACGTTCGCGCTGCGGACCGGGCTGGACGACACCGCGTTGCGGATCGGCCGTGCGCCGGAAGGGATCTGGGCGCCGGAGTGCGGCTACTCGCCGGGCATGGAGGCCGGGTACGCGGCGGCGGGCGTGCGGCGGTTCATGGTCGACGGGCCCGCGCTGCACGGCGACACGTCGGTCGCGCACCCCGTCGGGTCGTCGGACGTGCTGGCGTTCGGCCGCGATCTCGAGGTCTCGTACCGCGTGTGGTCGCCCAAGGTCGGCTATCCGGGTGATGCCGCGTATCGAGATTTTCACACCTACGACCACCCGACGGGCCTGAAGCCGTCGCGGGTGACGGGCAAGAACGTCGCACCCGAGGACAAGCGGCCGTACGACCCGCTGCTGGCGCGGGAAGCTCTTTCGCGCCACGTCGAGGACTTCGTCGAGACGGTCGTGCGCCGGTTGCGCGCGATCGACGGCGGACTGGTCGTGGCGGCGTACGACACCGAGCTGTACGGGCACTGGTGGCACGAGGGTCCTCAGTGGCTGGAGGCCGTGCTGCGGGCGCTGCCGGAGGCGGGGGTCCGCGTCACGACGCTGCGCGGCGCCGTCGAGGCGGGGCACGTGGGCGCGCCGGTCGAGCTGCCCGCGTCGTCGTGGGGCAGCGGCAAGGACTGGCGGGTCTGGGACGGCGCGCAGGTCTCCGACCTCGTGTCGCTGAACTCCTCGGTGCAGCAGGAGCTCCTGGGCCTGGACTTCTCGTCGGACGTGCGGGACCCGGTGCTCGACCAGGCGGTGCGCGAGGCGTTGCTGGCGTTGTCGAGCGACTGGGCCTTCATGGTCACCAAGGACTCGGCCGCCGACTACGCGCGCTACCGCGCGAAGATTCACAGCGACCGCTTCAGCGAGCTGGCGGCGCTGGCGCGCGGCGGTCGTGGACGTTCCAGGGCGGCGGAGCTCCGCGCGGCGGACGGCCCGTTCGGGCAGCTGGACGCGCGAGGAATGAGGTAACGGGATGCGCGTGCTGATGTTGTCGTGGGAGTACCCGCCGGTGGTGGTCGGCGGACTGGGCAGGCACGTCCACGCGCTCGCGACACAGCTGGCCGCGCAGGGGCACGACGTCGTCGTGCTGTGCCGGCAACCGTCCGGCACGGACGCGGTCACGCACCCCACGACGGACGTGGTGAGCGAGGGCGTGCGGCTGGTGCGCGTCGCCGAGGACCCCGCGCACTTCGTGTTCGAGAAGGATTTACTGGCCTGGACGCTCGCGATGGGCCACGCGATGACGCGCGCCGGGCTGGCGCTCGGCCCGTGGCGCCCGGACGTCGTGCACGCGCACGACTGGCTCGTCGCGCACCCGGCCGTCGCTCTCGCCGAGGCGTTCGGCGTGCCGCTGGTGGCGACCATCCACGCGACCGAGGCGGGCAGGCACTCCGGCTGGCTGTCGCACCCGCTGAACCAGCAGGTGCACTCGGTGGAGTGGTGGCTGGCCAACCGCGCCGACTCGCTGATCACCTGCTCGTCGGCGATGCGCGGCGAGGTGGCGCACCTGTTCGACGTGGACACCGACCTCGTTTCGGTGCTGCACAACGGGATCGAGCCCGGCGGCTGGAAGGTGCGCCCGTCCGACGTCGGCAAGGCTCGGCGCGCGTACTCACCGCACGGCGACCCGCTGCTGCTGTTCTTCGGCCGGATCGAGTGGGAGAAGGGCATCCAGGACCTGATCGCCGCACTCCCCCGGATCCGCCGGCACCACCGCGGCACGCGCGTCGTCGTGGCCGGCGGCGGTTCGCAGACCGAGTGGTTGCAGGAGCAGGCGCGCAAGCACCGCGTGCTGCGCGCGGTGGAGTTCGTCGGGCACCTCTCCGACCGGTCGCTGGCGGCGCTGCTCACCGCGGCGAACGCGGTCGTGCTGCCGTCGCGCTACGAACCGTTCGGCATCGTGGCGCTGGAAGCCGCCGCCGCCGGGACGCCGCTGGTCGCCTCGACCGCCGGCGGTCTCGGCGAAGTGGTGCTGGACGGCGTGACGGGCCTGTCGTTCGCACCCGGTGACGTGGACGGACTCACGCGTGCCGTGCGCGACGTGCTTTCGGACCCCGCAGCCGCCGTCACCCGTGCGCGTGCCGCGAAAGCGCGCCTGGCAACGGACTTCAACTGGTCCACCATCGCGTCGGACACGGCTCGCGTCTACTCGGCCGCGGCCGTGCGCGAACCGCGGGTGCTCGGCCGCCCCAAGATCGCGACCGGAAATCTGTTCACCTAGGTGAGCTACAGTCGCCGGTCCCGTTAACCAGAGGTGACCGAGGACTGAATGACATACCAACGCTTCGTGGCGCTCGGCGACAGCTGCACCGAGGGCCTGGACGACCTGCTCCCCGACGGCCGGTACCGCGGCTGGGCCGACCGCGTCGCGTCCGTGCTGGACGCGCCGGGCTTCCGCTACGCCAACCTCGGCGTGCGCGGCCGCCGCATGGACCAGATGCTGGTGGAGCAGGTCCCGTCCGCCGCGGCGTTGGAGCCGGACCTGGTGGCGGTGTTCGGCGGCGGCAACGACGTGATGTCCGGCGCCACGCCCGCGCAGCTGGCGGAGCGGGCCGAGGCCCTGGTGCGCGCCGTGACGTCGTTCGCGCCCACCGTCGCCGTGTTCACGTTGAGCGACATCTCGCACCGCATGCCGTTCGGCCGGCGGATGCGCCCCCGCATCGAGGCCCTGAACACCGCGCTGCGCACGGCTTCCGCACGCCACGGCGCGGTCCTGGTCGACGTCGAGGCCGACTCGTGCGTGCACGACCCGCGCTTCTTCGGCCCCGACCGGCTGCACCTGTCCTCGTTGGGGCACAGGAGGTTGGCCGGGCACCTGCTGTCGGTGCTCGACATCCCGTTCGACCCGGCGTGGACGAGCCTGCCCGACGGCACCGCGGCGCCGTCGTCGCTGCGGGACCACTGGCGGTGGCTGCGCGACCAGGTGCTGCCCGTCGCCTACACGCGGACGCGCAACAAGCTGATCGGCCGGCAGCCGGGCGACGGCTTCACGCCGAAGCGTCCGAGGCTTCTTCCGCTCGCTTAGCCAGCGCCTCCTTGGCCTTGCGGGCCATGTCCGCGATGTCCGCCCGCCGCTGCGCGTCCGCCTCGTAGTCGGCCCGCCGGTCCCGCACCACGCGGGCCGGCATGCCGACGGCGATCTTGAAGTCCGGCACGTCCCCGCGCA